>NZ_VVIN01000125.1:0-2500 GCF_008711145.1 Arenibacter lacus | reverse complement strand
AGGTGCACGGGGTCTTTTCGTCCCACTGCGGGTAACCGGCATCTTCACCGATACTACAATTTCACCGAGCTCATGGCCGAGACAGTGTCCAGATCGTTGCACCATTCGTGCAGGTCGGAACTTACCCGACAAGGAATTTCGCTACCTTAGGACCGTTATAGTTACGGCCGCCGTTTACTGGGGCTTCAATTCAATGCTTCTCCCCGAAGGAATGACATCTCCTCTTAACCTTCCAGCACCGGGCAGGTGTCAAGCCCTATACGTCATCTCACGATTTTGCAGAGCTCTGTGTTTTTGATAAACAGTCGCCTGGACTCTTTCACTGCGGCCCCCCATTACAGGGGGCGACGCTTCTCCCGAAGTTACGCGTCTATTTTGCCTAGTTCCTTAGCCATGAATCTCTCGAGCGCCTTAGAATACTCATCCCAACCACCTGTGTCGGTTTGCGGTACGGGCTGCTTCACTTGGTTTTCTCGGAGGATGTTAAACTGGATTATCACCTTGGCCGAAGCCTCAGTGTACTATCGGGGCGTCACCGCTCCCTTCAACGTACTATTCCGTCAGTACGCACCAACGCCACATCCCCGTCACTTTTAATGTGAGCAGGTACAGAAATATTAATCTGTTGTCCATCCACTACCCCCTTCGGGTTCGTGTTAGGTCCCGACTGACCCCCAGCTGATTAGCATAGCTGGGGAAACCTTGGTCTTTCGGCGTGCGGGTTTCTCGCCCGCATTATCGTTACTTATGCCTACATTTTCGTTTCCAGGCGTTCCAGAATACCTCACAGTACTCCTTCAACACCCCTGGAATGCTCCCCTACCCCTCTATATAATAGAAGTCACAGCTTCGGTGATATGCTTATGCCCGATTATTATCCATGCGGAACCGCTCGACCAGTGAGCTGTTACGCACTCTTTAAATGAATGGCTGCTTCCAAGCCAACATCCTGGCTGTCAATGCAGTTCCACCGCGTTTTATCAACTTAGCATATACTTTGGGACCTTAGCTGGTGATCTGGGTTCTTTCCCTCTCGGACATGGACCTTAGCACCCATGCCCTCACTGCATACAAACATTTTATAGCATTCGGAGTTTGTCAGGAATTGGTAGGCGGTGAAGCCCCCGCATCCAATCAGTAGCTCTACCTCTATAAAACTATGTATACGCTGCACCTAAATGCATTTCGGGGAGTACGAGCTATTTCCGAGTTTGATTGGCCTTTCACCCCTACCCACAGGTCATCCCAAGACTTTTCAACGTCAACGGGTTCGGTCCTCCACAGTGTGTTACCACTGCTTCAACCTGCCCATGGGTAGATCACACGGTTTCGCGTCTACTACTACTGACTATGGCGCCCTGTTCAGACTCGCTTTCGCTACGGATCCGCACCTGAAGTGCTTAACCTTGCCAGTAAAAGTAACTCGTAGGCTCATTATGCAAAAGGCACGCCGTCACCCATAAGGGCTCCGACCGCTTGTAGGCGTATGGTTTCAGGATCTATTTCACTCCCTTGTTCAGGGTTCTTTTCACCTTTCCCTCACGGTACTGGTTCACTATCGGTCTCTCAGGAGTATTTAGTCTTGGCGGATGGTCCCGCCGGATTCACACAGGGTTTCACGTGCCCCGCGCTACTCAGGATACCACTATCGATAACGCTCTTTACTCGTACGGGACTATCACCCTCTACGGTACCTCTTTCCAAAGGCTTCCGATTCATTGCGCATCGAATATCGTGGTCCTACAACCCCCATATTGCCGAAACAACATAGGTTTGGACTAATCCGCTTTCGCTCGCCACTACTCACGGAATCACTATTGTTTTCTCCTCCTCCGGCTACTTAGATGTTTCAGTTCACCGGGTTTGCTCCTGGCCTTACGACCAGGTGACATGCCTTCAACATGCCGGGTTGCCCCATTCGGATACCTGCGGATCAAATCGTGTGTGCCGATCCCCGCAGCTTTTCGCAGCTTATCGCGTCCTTCATCGCCTCTGAGAGCCTAGGCATTCCCCATACGCCCTTATCTAGCTTGTCGCCAGACCTTTTGTTCGCGCTCCCTGTACCGCGGCAGCGGTACAGAAAATTATACTTGTACTTTACTTATTCTCTCGTATTTCTTTTTCAGTGTGCGCAAAGACCTGAATCTTATCTGCGCACCCTGTCCCAATATGTCAATGAACGTTTTTCCAATTTGAAAATGTGGTAATGTGGAAATTTGAAAATGAATTTCAAACCTACACAACTATCCAAGCCTCAATCAGAATAGTGGAGAATATCGGAGTCGAACCGATGACCTCCTGCGTGCAAGGCAGGCGCTCTAGCCAGCTGAGCTAATTCCCCGTTTTCTATAAGTCGGCAAATGCCACTTTACAGTTGTCAGGTTCCCCAACTTCTAGAATTTCCTAATTCAATACTTCAATCAATGAACGTGTTACTCTTCGACGAACGCCCAACCTGTATAGGCCAACGCGCCATCTGGCTCCTTCGCTAAAAACATCC
>NZ_VVIN01000124.1:0-3685 GCF_008711145.1 Arenibacter lacus | reverse complement strand
TTTAGATAAAACGAGGTATAACTGTGGGAAGGTTGGCGTATGCTGTGAAATGGATCCTCCATGGCCAGCCAGGAAAACTTAGGAAGTTGACTGTATTCTAAATGAAAATTGGCCACCTGTTCTTCTACCTTTGAGTAATCTGGATGGTATTTTAACTCCCACCCCACCACTTGAAATAGGGTACGATAGTAGGCATAATGAAAGAGTTGTTTTATTCTGGGAAGAATGGTGTTTACAAAACTAGTTGGCTTAGCAGCATTCATTTTTCCCAGTATATCCTGGATAATAGGGGAGGGTATGGGCATTTCTCCTTGGGTACCCGTTCTGGGTATCATGGGCAATCCGGTTCTAGAGAAGGGGTATATCTTTGCAGGTTCCTTGCCAGAGGGAATATATTGTAGGCTACCGTTGGGTAACAATTTGAAAGTGCCACCCCGTCCCTCCGTAAGGGAAAGCGCTGTGTCTATATACGTGAGGCCCATTCCTTTAATAGCCACTTTAGTATGGGCGCCTATTTGGGCAAGCTGCTCCGTTACCGGATAAACAAAATCTATATAGCCTGCCATGGCTTTTTGGTTGACAGAAAGTTGGGGCCTATGCCAAACATGCCCAGTGGTAATCAATAATTTTTTAAAATAATGATTGGGAAGCCAGTTTCCATCTTCTTCGCTTTCCAAGCTGTACCCCTTATCTTTACGGTGTATCCTGCTAATGGTGGCTACATGTGGTGTAATTGTAATATGGTTGGGAAGGTTCTGGCAAAGTTTATCAAAACAGTGAGTTAGGTACTCGCCAACCCACCCTCTTGGGGAAAATGAGTTTATCATGTCATCGTTCCCTTGCCCTGTTTTTTTATTTAGCCAGTGCACATAATCATCCATGGCTGAATCGAGGAAATTGGGTTTTCCCTCTCTATGGAATTTTATATTATGGTTGGCAAAATTCATAAGAAGATACCTAGGCTGGTCCGGACGATAAATATCTCCAGCACCAAAAAAAACCGTTTTATTGAAAAGATGTATGTCTATGGGGACCTTTATGGCTGCATGTTTTATTTGTGCTAGTAACTCTTCTAAGCCATACAGGCCTTTTGGTCCAAACCCTATGATTCCTATTCTTAAAGGCATCCTGGAGTTTTTGTTGGGTATTTTCTTTTTCTCTACCATCCACCTATAGGATTCAAGTGGTTTTTAACCCCTGCTATTTTCTTAAGCAGCCATTCCCTATTGTAGATGGTATCCAGATAGCGATCGCCTCTATCGCATAGCAATAAAACGCAGTTGCTATTGTCTGGCAGGTGGTATTCGTACTTTTGGATTGCGGAAACAACGCCCCCTGTAGACCCGCCGCAAAGGATCCCCTCTTTTTTTAGCAAGGACCAGCATCCCAGCACGCAATCCAAGTCGCTAACTTCCACATGATCCCATAGCTTGGATGAGTCTAAGAATTGGGAGGGTACACTGGCGCCATGGCCTGGAATTATTCTTTCGCCCGGTGAGCCACCAAAAAGTACGCTTCCAATGGCATCTACTGCAATAATCCTAGTATTTATATTATTTTTCTCTATATAATCTGCACAGCCCATGATGGTTCCGCAGGTACTTACGGCTATAAATAAATAATCTACCTTATAGTTGAGGGCCTCCATTATTTCTGTCATTGTATCGTGGTGGGCCAACGGATTATTGGGATTTCCATATTGATTAGACCAGTAGCTGTTGGGGATGTCCAGAAGCAATTGTTGAACCTTTTTCAATCTGGCGCCTAAATACCCGCCATTTTCATTGGGCGATTTCACCTGTACTATCTTGGCTCCGTAGGTGCATAGTAATTTTTCGGTATGTTGGTTGATGTGCGGATCTACAACCACTACTAACTGCAGCTTATAGTAGAGACATGCCTGGGCAAGTCCGAGGGCCATATTTCCGGAGCTAGACTCAATAATGGTGTCGCCAGGCTGAATCTCTCCAGTAGCTATCGCTTCCCGTAAAATGTTCATCGCAGTACGATCCTTCACACTACCGCTGGGATTGGCAAGTTCTAATTTACCAAACACCTTAACCCCCGGCTTGTTAAATATATTACCTAATTCTACCAAGGGGGTATGGCCCACGGTATTAATGAAATGCTTGGCAATTTTATGACTTTTTTCCAATGCGATCATGAAAAGGAGTTTTTAGTGTGACCTTAAATAGGACGGATATTATCCCAAGATGAAAATTACCGTGTAAATAGGGAAGCGCTTAACCTGTTCCAGTTTTTTGTTGACTGATATAGCTTTATTGGATTGGTAATTAATAGGTTATGTGCCTCTTAGTTTGATGGTGTCTGTAGAAGGGGAATAGGTGAAATAGGGATCGGACTGCAAGGGATTCTCCTTTTTCCTTATCACGATTAAGGTAATTTAGCTATTATGAATTGCGTTACATTTTAATTCATTAAAGAAAATATTTGTGGGGAATGATTACTAGTTTTAGCTAAAACTTGAATGATGCAGAATTGGATTTTATATGCTTGTCTCCAACAGTTGAGTAGATTTTATGCTTGTTCCCAGCTTCAATATATCAATGCAGCAATATGCGCACCCACCCCAATCTTAAGGCGCTTTCTAGAGGAAAGGGCCTTTGAGCGTTTGGATTTTATTTCGGACTTGGAAGTGGCCATGGAGGGAGGGGATCGGGAAAACCGTGTAGGACCTCTGATGGAAGAAGTGTTTCAGCGACACCTTAATTTATATGGTCAAAATTCCTTGTCTATGAGTGGGGATGGGGATTTTATGGACACCGACTTCAAGATTATTGAAATTTGCAACCTTCTACTCTCCCATGACCTGTTGCCAAGTTTTCGTCGTTTACTCCGCTACCATCTTTTAAAAGTAGAGTCGGCGCGACTTTCAATGTATTATTTAAAAACTTAAAATCCCTAGTGTTTTACATTAATTACCAATAGGGGTACTACTGCTTAAAGCAGTTAATTTTAAATTCATTTCCATTCACAAAAGAGCAGGCATTAAATTATCTTTTCATAGAAATAAGAGCAACAACATAAAAATATTGAAAAATGAAAAGATATATAGGTATAATGGGCATCTCAATGGCATTGATGATGCAACTAAGCTGTAAATCCAGTAAGGTAGAAAGGGCAGCACAGGAGAAAAAACAGCCCCAAGTGGCAACTACGGAACGTACGTCTTCGGAAACGATAGCGGATACCTCCCCAAATAAATCTGTAGAGAATGCAAAATCCACCAATATAGTTGAGGGTGCTAATGGCTCTACGGGGGCCAATGTAAACGTAAATTCTGCGTCCTTGAAAGCACCCACTAATTCAGAGGAAGATTTGTCCAAAATGTATGAGGAATTAAAGATGACCACCGATCAAATAAATCAATTGGAACGGGCTATGGACAATTTTATAAGCAAGCAGCGAAATTCCCCCAATGGGAAAATGATGGGAACGGTAGCCAGTGAACGGCAACGCCAATTGAAGCAAATCTTATCCGATGAGCAATATGCAGCCTATGAAAAGTGGAAGAGTCGTAACTAATGGGAAATAGGAACTAAATAAACTCCAATAAAAGACATGAAAAGTGCGGAAAATGAAAACTTGAAAGCTAGTGAAAGTGCTCCTATGCCTACGAAACAAAAGGACAATATTGGGGTTAGCAATCAAACTACCAATGTGC
>NZ_VVIN01000123.1:0-3723 GCF_008711145.1 Arenibacter lacus | reverse complement strand
AGTCCTGTAGTTAAATCTATGGAAAGTCCTGTAGGCAGATTAACTGCTGAGTAGTCCATAGTATCCCCATCGGGATCGGTAGCACTTATCTGCAACGAGATTTCAGCGCCTTCCAAATTATTCTGTTCTCCCGGGGAAGTAACCGTAGGAGCTTGGTTTACCCCATCTACCGAAACATTCCATATAAAGGTAATTGTGGTAGATTCCACAGGGGATCCGTCATCGGTCACCGTCACCTCAACCGAATATGGGCTGTTAGCAGCACTACCATCGGCGATAGTACCACTTATCAATCCTGTAGCTGAATCTATGGAAAGACCTGTAGGAAGTCCGGTCACTGCATAACTAAGATTATCGCCTTCAGGGTCACTAGCTGTGATTTGTAGTGATACTGTTTCTCCTTCATTATTAAATTGATTCTCTGAGTTTGCAACCACGGGTGGTTGGTTTCCAGAGGGCGAATTTACGGTTATGACTATTGTTGTAGTATGGTTCAGGGAGCCGTCCGTTACGGTTAAGCTTACCTCATAGACCCCTTCTGTGGTGAAAGTATGGACAGGATCTGGATCGTTATTTAATGGAGACCCATCCATGAAATCCCATTCATATCCCGTAACCTGTACATCGTCCGTAGAATTACTCCCAGTAAAGGTGACTGTCAAAGGAGCCTCTCCACTGGAGACATCTGAAGTGGCTATAGCCACAGGAGGATTATTATCCGAAACTACAGCGACAGTTACTTCATCCCAACTGAAATCGTTTTCATCATCCGTAACATTTAAACGAAACACATAAGTTCCTGGAATTAAATCGTTTGCCGTTAACATCGGGGTATTTGCATTTATCAGTGTAGCTGGTCCAGGTCCACTTGTCTGTGTCCAAAGGAAAGTTACCGGTCCCCCATCAGGATCTCTTCCTGTTCCATTTTGAGTTATCGAATTTACTGGTAAGGTAATCTCTTGATCAGGGCCAGCATCAACTTCGGGTGAACGGGATTCAACCACCCCTATCCCCGATATTTTCGGATTCTCAGTCACGGGTATTAAAGTAATGGTTAAACTACCATCCAACACCTCAATATTGGAGAAACTCTCTACCACTGCCGTTGCACTCCCCCCTGCAGCAGCTACTATATCATAGTTGTCAATTCTCGCTGCACCATTTTCAACATCTATATGGAACACCCTAGAGCCAACCCCACCAGTTGACCCACCGCCCGGCACTCCAAAATAGATTTCGGCAAAATGTAAATCCAAATTGTGCTTTCCGTTTACCACTGGTATTTCATAAGTAAGCCCAAAACTGCTTGAACTGAATCTCTCAGTTTGATATAAGGCATCGTTTTCGGTGTTGGCTATAGCGATATTATTACTGTGTATACCACCACCAGAAAAATACTGGTCTGCACTCCACAATTCCCCATTATAATCCAAATCCGGTCCACCGGAATTTATTCTTAAGGGAACAGGGTCTTTTAAAACGGTTACTATTACGTCATCTGAGGCTGAATCACCTTCATCATCCATTGCTGTTAATCGGAATTTATAAACACCTTCTATAAGGTCACTGACCGAGAGATCATCCGTGTTTTCATTGATGAGGGTAGCGGTATTTGGCCCACTGATCTGTGTCCATAAAAAAGTGGATATGGCACCTCCATCCGGATCATGTGCAGACCCATCCAGTACTATACTATTGGTCGGAAGGGAGATGGTCTGGTCCCCTCCCGCAGATACAATAGGCGGCAAGGAAGTACCTCCTGAAAGTAAGACTTCGATGCCAGAAATTTTCGGAAAATTGACAGTGGATGTAAGCGTTATAGTTAAATTTCCATCATTTACCGCAATATCTTTAAAGTGTTCAATGACCGCCGTGGCACTTCCTCCAGCAGCTACTACAATATCATAATCATTAATTAATCCCTGACCATTTTCAATTTCTATATTAAAAACCCTAGATCCCTCACCACCTCCAGATCCCGGCCCCGGAACACCAAAATATATTTCCGCAAAATGAAGGTTGAGATCGTAGGTGCCATCTGTAACCGGTATATTATAAATTAATGTACCCGAGGATGCGTAACGTTCTGTTTGGTACAATTGATCATTGGAAGTGTTGGCAATTTTCATATTGTTGGTTAGGGTAGACCCACCACTAAAAGATTGATCTTCGGACCATTCAAAAGAATTAAAATTATAGGCTGGCCCTCCCCCATTGATTCTCAATGCCATAAGTTCCTCCTCTACTGTTACGGTAACCTCATCAAAAACTGAGTTATTGCTACTATTGGTGACCGTAAGCCTGAAAACATATTCACCTACCATTAAATCGTTGACAGTAAGGTCTGCCGTATTCTGCCCGGTCAGGGTCGCAGTATTGGGACCACTTGCCTGGCTCCATAAAAAGGTAACAGGTCCACCCTCCGGATCGCTTCCGGTTCCATTCAACGTAACGCTGTTGACTGGCAATACTATTGTCTGATCCGCTCCAGCATTAACTACTGGATCCTCTCCAACTGGTGGAATAGAAGTGTTTTCGTAAATCCGCGGTCCTTTATCCTTTGTCCATCCATTGGAAACCACGTCTAAATCCCCGTCATTATCTATATCTACCACCATGGCAGAGTCATGGTGTTCCAAGCCTAGGGACCCATCATCGAGTATATGTTGGATCCATTGTCCACTGTTACACAAATCATTCTCGAAGGCTATCAGACGTTTACTGTCCAACCATTCCCCAACTACGATATCCATATCCCCATCGAAATCAATATCGATTGCGGATACACTCAGACTCCCACTAACAGAACTGCTAATGATGTGTTTTATCCACGGTTGTGTTGGGTCTTCGGGCGATTCAAACCAGGCAAGCTGCATACGGTCCGGATTGCCCCCTAAGCCTAATTGCCCCACAACACCGTCCAATCTTCCGTTACCGTTAAAATCCGCTAATTGTATACGGTCTGGAGTGGTGACATAACCTACGTTTATTGGAAATGTAGTCCAGGAACCATCGCCTTCGTTACGCAGCCAATTAATTCCTTGGTACAGGTCTAGCCTCCCATCCCCATCGATATCTCCTGCTTTGATATCTTCCCCCGAGGGGTCGTTACTAATATCTTCCAAAGTCCATGTACCCGTTGTGGGGTCGGTGGAAGGAGTCAACATTTGTACCGGAAAATTGGTAGATTCCGCACCGTTCCAGTTAATTGCCATTTGGTAAGGGGCTCCCAAGCCAAAATCGCCCCCAGTAATTCCTGCCAAAAAGGGTTCGTTGTACCCGCTATTTACCACCGGAATATTGTTATATACCGTGAAGTTCCCACTTCCATCGTTCTTAGCCCATAAAAGTCGCTCGCTTTGGTACTCCTTGCCCGGAACACCTATCTCCGTTCCCAAAAGATCCATATGCCCATCTCCATCAAAGTCGTACACATGTACCACGTTCCCAAAATTACCCCCTATGGTCTTTTTTTCCCAGTTACCTGAGGCAGAACCCGGATTTTTATACCACCAACCACCAGTTACTATATCTTTTAGCCCGTCACCGTCCAAATCGTAATCTGGGATAGTATAGACTGCTGTATACGAATGAGTTTCCAATTGATGAACGGCCCAAGAATCTGGGAAGGGAGTGGAATTGCACACTTCCTGATCAGTAATATTGACGGTTATCTCCTGAAACACCCCTGTGGGCACATGTCCTACATCGTACAGCTCCAGG
>NZ_VVIN01000122.1:0-3742 GCF_008711145.1 Arenibacter lacus | reverse complement strand
AGCGCCAGAATGAACTTAGCCCATGACGCAAACGACTGGCTAAAATTGGGTGTTAATTTAAGTGTTGGTGAAACTAAAAATGATAGAGTTGGGGCGGAAAACTCAACTTTTGCACCATTGACCTCGTCATATCTTCAACAGCCGTGGGTTGAGCCAAGGGATGCCAATGGCAACTTTGTAAACACTGGTTTTATTGCCAACGTCTTAGCTATTGAAGAATTAGATACAAACTACGCTAATAGCTTTAGAACTGTTGGAAATATTTTTGGCGAAATTAAACTTACGGATGATTTGAAAGTGAGATCTGACTTTGGTATTGATAGAGTGAATCTAGAAGCATTCGAAAGATCCCTGGAAATTAATTCTCCAGGAGGATATGCGTCTAATAATGTTAACCAACAGAATAAGTTTGTTTGGACAAATACCTTAAACTATAGTAAAATTTTCGGGAGGCATAATATTTCAGCAATTGCCGGTATGTCTTATGAACAAACGGAAGAAAGAGATATTATTGTTACCGCTACTGGATTCCTTTCAGATAGACAAATAAATACTATTTCCGCATCCACACCAGGAACTACCCAAAACTCAACTACAGAAAGCAGGCTTACAGGTTACTTCACCAGAGCAAACTACTCATTTGACAATAAATATGTGTTAGAGGGCTCTTTTAGAAGAGATGGTTCATCAAGATTTGGAGCTAATAACCAATATGGTAATTTCTGGGCTGCAGGTGGTGCTTGGATATTATCCCAGGAAGAATTTCTAAGGAATTCATCATGGCTAAACAACCTGAAATTAAGAGCTAATTACGGTACTTCTGGAAATGATAGGATTGGAGACTATGCTTCTTTAGAAAATTTTGGAGGAGGCACGGTTTCTAATTATAACGGTGTTTCAGGAATAAGACAATTATCAGCAGCAAACCCCAATCTTAAATGGGAGCGTTCTAAATCCTATGATATTGGAGTGGAAATGGGTATGTTTGATAATCGTGTTCGTTTTAATTTGGACTATTACAATAAAACTACTACCGATCTTATCTTAAATGTTCCAATCCCACAAACTAACGGTGGCCTAAACTCTATCATTGACAACGTTGGAGAAATGGAAAACAAAGGATTTGACATTGATTTTTCTGCCGATATATTTAGAGGAAAAGATTTTGATTGGACCACTTCTGTAAATTTCGGTATTAATAAAAACGAAGTCCTCTCCTTACCTGGCGCTAACAGGGATAGTGAAGGGCGCAGGTTTGTATCTGGATCATCAGTGCAGAGAGCCATTGAAGGACATTCTGTAAACACTTTTTATCTCGTTAGATACAAAGGTGTAAACCCTGAAACCGGCGATGCTGAGTGGCTAGATAAAGACGGAATTGCCACAACTACCCCAACCTCAGAAGACAGAGTAATAGCTGGTGACGCGAGCCCTGATTTTGTTGGTGGGTTTAGAAATAATTTACGTTACAAAGATTTCGACCTGAGCTTCTTTTTTAACTTCAGCTATGGTAACGACATCTTTGTTTCTGGATTACGTTTTACTGACGATCCAAGCAGCACTTTCAATAACAGGACCGCTTTATTAGATGTATGGCAAAAGCCTGGTGATAATGCTTACGTTCCAGCATTTACAAGTTCGACAATTAATACGTTTGCGCAGAATTCCACTTTACAATTAAAGGACGGATCTTATGCCAGATTAAAGAACATAACTCTAGGGTATAATTTGCCACAAAAGTTTGCAAGTAAATTAGGATTTTTAACAGGGGTAAGATTATACGCGACTGCTAATAATCTATGGACCCTGAAAGGAAGTGATTTAGATGGTATAGATCCGGAAGTAACCGATTCAACTGCTAACGGACGTCAAGGAGAAACATTCTTTACCCCACCACAGTCAAAAACTTATTTAATCGGTGCTAGATTGACTTTCTAATCTAACAATAATACAAATATTAAAAATGATGAAGAATATAATATTAACAGGAGTATTAGCTACACTAGTGCTGTCTTGCTCCAGTGATAAAATTGAAATAGCTCCAGAAGACCAACTAACACAAGAAGTTTCATTCTCAAACAAATCCCTTGCACTTGGAGTTCTAACAGGAGCTTATAGCGCAGCCCAGCAGGACGATGTCTTGAACGGAACTTGGCAATTAGCAGGTGACTGGCAAGCAGATAATATAGATTTCGTTGGTTCGTTTCCCACATTCCGACACATTAGAGATTACACCACATTAGCAGATAACAATTCAATTGCTGCTATGTGGGATGATTCATATGAAACTATCGGAGCAGCTAACTTGGTTATTAAGAATGTTCCATTGGTTGAAGATGATGATTTTACAGCCGAAGAAAGAGCGAATGCAATAGGACAAGCAAAATTTTTGCGAGCGTTGGTTTACTTCAATCTTTCAAATTGGTATTCACAACCAATTCAAGTAAGCGGTGGTACTGATCTTGCAGTTCCATTGGTACTAGAGCCATTTGAAGGAGAAGTTAAATATGAGTCGAGAGCCACATTAAATGCAGTTCAGGGTCAAATTGAAGCCGATCTATTAGATGCATTACCATCATTGACTGATGAAGATAATAGTATCGCTACCAAAGGTGCTGCCCAAGCTTTACTTGCTAGGCTGTACTTGTACCAAGGAAAATGGTCACAAGCTGCTGAATTTGCCGATAAGGCAATAAATAATAGCGCTTATGCCCTAGCAACCGATTATAGCTTTTATAATACGACAAGTAAAGAATTCTATTTTACATTAGTAAATACAGAAGCTGATGGACAAGATAGCAATGAAGGCTTTTCAGGCCTTACCAATCCCACTCCAACTGGTAGAGGTGATGCACCTTATTCTGATGATCTATTGGCTGCCTTCGCAGAAGAAATTGGCGACCTAAGATATTCAGAACTAACACAAATAGGCGCCGATGCGCTAGGTACTGAAAGACCATTCTCTAATAAGTTTCCTGATGGTGTAACCAACTCAGATAACGCTCCAGTATTGAGGGTAACAGAAATGTATCTTACAAGAGCAGAGGCTAATTTAAGAGGTGGTACGGCAATCGGAGCTTCTCCTTTATCAGACATCAATAAACTTAGAGAGCGAGCTGGGTTACTACCATTATTAGCCGTTGACTTAGACCAAATATTGAATGAAAGAAGAAAAGAACTTTGCTTCGAAGGACACAGAAGAATGGATTTATTAAGAAATGGACAGAATCTAAGACGTCCAGGTCAAAAAAACATCTCAGATTCCGCTCCAGGTCAAAACAAAGTAATTTTCCCTATTCCAGTAAATGAGCTGGATTTAAACGAAAATTTAGTGCAAAACCCTGGCTACTAATATTAATAGGACATTAATAATTGTGAGGCTGCTTCTAAAGCAGCCTCATTTTTTTCACCTATAAATTAATTGAGCGCTTGTTAAACCCACTCAGGTCACACTAACACATAACTATGTTACCATATCACGGGCGAAACGTATTGTATGTAAATGTAACATTGAAAAAGTTATGTGCGAAATTTCGATTTTCTTCCCTAATTAACAAGCTTCAAAATATAGGCAATTTGAGCTAACACCCTAAATGATTTTAATTGTGAAACGATACACCTATTTAAACCATATTCAGGTAATATATAAAATGGCAGCCACAACAACTTTCTTATTTAAAATCTACCACCCCCCCCCTTTAATTGCTTAATATAAATGAAATGGTGATTTAATGACTATCGT
>NZ_VVIN01000121.1:0-3818 GCF_008711145.1 Arenibacter lacus | reverse complement strand
TAAGGGAAGCCTTCCAAAAGATCTATCGAGATTTGCGATACAAGCCCCTGTTCTCGGAGCATATCCTAAGAACGCCCCTAGATGTTTTGGTTAGGGAAATGATGAAATCGGAGCGCTTTCTCTTCCTTACAAAATACCTGCATACCGATAACCGAACCTTATGGAAGTTGATCGACTCCCACTACCATCCTTTCAGCGAGGAGCTATGTACCTCCGCCTATAACAAGGAAAAGCAGGAATTGCAAAAGAAGGCCGATCTCATTCTGCGGACTAGGGATCAGCTGTTCCAACGTACCCTGGACCAAAGGGAGGTCCTTGGTGTTCTTCTCCAAAGTCTGGGCGTACGACACCATGAGGGCATACTGACCTATGCGAATTCCAAGTTCCACCAAGTACCGATCGATCTGGGCGAAGACTTACTACAGTCGGGCGTAAACCCGTATACCCCTCCTGGTTTTGTACGCGAAAACGAAAAGCTGTTGGAAGGGCTGCTGCATGACAGATCCGTCAAAGAGATTAGACCAAGTCCCACCGCCATATTTCTACCTATGGTATTTCCCAAGCTCTATCACGCTATGGCCCCAACCTTTAGGGAGCGTTTCGATACCTTGGCCCTGCAGGTCTACCATCGGTATGCCGAACGAATGCAGGCGGGTTTTGAGAAATCCCCCAAGGACTACATCGCTTTTTTCAATGCCAGGGGCTTTTATTTTGAAGAGCAGGGTGGAAAACTCCAGGTGGGCTCGCTGTATTCCAAGTATAAGGTAACCGTATCGCTTTCAACGAAAATGCAGGACTATTTGCAATCGTCCCCTGAGCTTCCCAGTGCCATAGCCACTCAGCCGCTCATCCTAAATCATTTGATAGCCCAAGGACAGGACAATTTAAAAAGCCTTTGGATGGGCCACTTAATGGAACGTGGACTTTATAAACAGGCGGCATATAGTTACGTGTTGGACAGGATAACCCCCAATTTACCACCCGAACTAGTGGATCACCATATGGCAAACGGATTCAAGGAAGCTTTGGTAGCCGTTGCCACGGAGCGGGACCGCCAAATACAGGCCAATATGCTCCAGGCAGGTTATAACGCCTTGGAAACGCTCATGGACCCTACTACCTCCCAAGAGGAAGAAGCCTATAACGGGTTTAAGGACGAGCTTACAGATTATTCCAAATACAAAGGGAATTGGCTTGGGATGTAGGTTTAAGTAGTATAAATTCCGAAATTAAAGTTATAATCTATGGGTCCTTTTAAATTAATAAAGAAGTTATATGGTGCTTTTTTTATCTAATTAATTTAGGACGAAAACTTAAATCTTTATTTTAATTACGATTGCTTGAGTTGGAGCCAATAGCGCGTACCTTTTAATTCCCCCGTCTTGATCAGTATACCTTTTCCAACTAAATCTCCCAAATCCCTCGTTGCCGTGGATGCAGAGGTTTTAGCTATTTTGGTATAGTTGTCCGCGCTTAATCCCGCGATGAAACCTGTAGGTCCTGCCTCAAAAAGTCTTTTTACCACCTTAGCCTGTCGTAGGTTCATTTTGGAAGCAAAGCGGTCATAGAACTTGGCCTTTTCAATAATAAAGTCAATTGTCTTTAAGGTTTCTTTTTGTGCTTGGATTATGGTTTGACCAAAATAATGTAACCAGTCCGTTACCTCAAGAAATTTATTATTGGCTTCCAATGCCTTGTAATATGCATTTCGGTTGGACTCAATGGTTTTGGAAAGTGAAATTAAAGCGGGTTGTCCAATACTTACTCCTAGCGATTTTTCAGTCAATGCTCTTGCGATCCGTCCATTGCCATCTTCGAAGGGATGGATGCAAACAAAGTACAAGTGTACTAATCCAGCTCTCGCAAGGGGCAAAATTTCAGTGCTTTGGTGCGCCTTGTTGAACCATATCATAAAATTATCCATTTCTTCGGGAACAATTTCCGATGGAGGAGCTTCAAAATGTACCGTTGGTCTATCTAATCGACCAGAAACAACCTGTATAGGATCTTCATGGGTCCGGTACCTGCCAATATCGGTCAGATCACGTCTACCATTCGTTATCAACATATGCCAATGAAAAAGCTCTTCATGCGTTAAAGGCGTATCATAGTTTTGATATAGAGCTACCATCATCTCCGAAATCCCATACTCGGCAGGAGGCACTTTACGCCTGTCCGTGGTCAATCCCAAACTGTTCTTGATCGATGATTGGATACTGTCCCTATTCAAATACTCCCCTTCGATTTCCGAGGTTTTCATAGCTTCGTTCGAAAGCAATTCTACAAGAAAATTGTTTTTTTCTTCGGTTTCAAAATGTTTAAGAGCACCGATAACAGTACCGGTAAGTTGAGAAAATTGGTGTTCCAAATGAGCGATATCTTTTTCATTATATGAGAAAATTGGCCATTCCACTTTTTCCCAATTCCAAATTTTTCGAGCCATGAGCTATATATATAGTGAATATAGCTCAAACATACCCATTTTGTGGGTTATATTTAGGGCTTATATGGCCCAGAACTAGACAAATAAATTTACACGCTTAGTCTTTCCTGATATTCGTCCAAAATATGCGTCGGAAGATCTTTAATGTAGATTTCCGTGGTGCTAATATCACTGTGCCCAAGCATCTTGCTTAGTGCGTTGATTGGAACATCATTGAGGATTAGATTGGTTGCCATGGAGTGACGACTTACATAACTTGTTAGACGTTCTTCAATTTTACAAAGTTCGGCAATCTCTTTTAGGCGTTTGTTATAGCGTAATCTTTCCCATTGGATGTCCTTATGTTGATCACGGATTCCCTCGCGCTTTATTATTGGAAATATATGGGCAGTTTTGTTCTTGCCTTTTAAATAGTGATCCATAATAGAGGATAACTGTGGAGTTACCTTAATATCGTAATGTCTTGCGGTTTTTTGCCTGCGGTACTGAATGCGTCCATCTAGGATATTCTCCACTTTTAAAAAAGCCATATCAATAAATGAAATACCGTTCATAAGGTAGGAGCACAAAAAATAGTTCCTTGCATTGAATAATGGAGATTCTACCTCTAATTTTAAGTCCAAGATACGCCTAATCTTTTCTTTACTGATGGCGCGTTTGGCCGTTGGCTCGGATTTAATCTTATATTTTTTAAAGGGATAGGAATCCGGTGATACAATCCCGCGATGAATGGCTTTATTATATATGGCCCTATAGGTTCTCATATACATGGCTAACCCATTTAACCCATTGCCTTTTTTTAAGTGAGCTGTTTCAAATCGTTTAAGATAGGTGTAGGTGATCTCTTCAAAACGCAGAAACTCTTTTTTGTTGAACTTCTTCAATGGTCCAAGGGCGCATTTATAGGCTCTTGCATTACCGAACCGATTAGCCTCTTCCATTTCATGTATTAATTGCTGTGCAAAATCGAAAAAGGAAATAGTTTTGGCGGGTTTAATTAATGTGTATTTAAGATCAGTTACGCTTAATCCTTTCAGGCGGCCACTTGCTTCTAACTCGTTTATCCCATCCCTTAATTCTGTTTTTCTCTTGGCAAGAAGGTTATTTAATCGTGAAACGGAAGACACACCTTTGAAAGATTTTTTAACTTCACGATCCCTCTCATTCCAATATTCGAGAGGAATGGCGAACCCAGTTGGGATGGAAATTGTTTTTCGATGATGGCTCAATCGAAAAATAATGGGACAGGTGCCATCTTTTCGTTTTCGTCTGGCGTCTATGGAAAGTGTAATGTTTGTCCTCATATTTAAAGATACAAAAAATTTGCACTCAATTTGCACTCAAAATATGGTTTAATATGGTCTTATTTGGTTTT
>NZ_VVIN01000120.1:0-3949 GCF_008711145.1 Arenibacter lacus | reverse complement strand
AAGTTTAGGGGCCTTGAGGAGCTGCCTCACCTCATTGTGGCTCAATACTACCGGTAGCTTTTTTGGTCGTTCTATCGAAGGTAGCAATAAATGCATCTCCTTCATACCGAAAATGCGATACGCATAGCGAAGCCCATAGACCGTATGTTTGAAAATACTTTCGGATGGGGTCTTGCGCTGGGATTTTAAAATGTGCAGGTAATCCAGGACCTGCTCTTCATCAAGATCCAACGGACTACAGTTAAAATGGAGGGAAATATGCGCTAGGCAACGCGCATATTGGTAAGGGTACTTTGGATCTTACCAGAAAGCTCGATAGATCGTCTTAACTTACGATACAGTTCATTAAATTCTGGAACAGAATTACAGGCCCTATCTATGAGGGTACTATTTTTTTTCATAACTTACAATGAATTAATTAGACAATACCTAAAGGTAGTGAACAGCAGGGGAAATCTTGCGTGAAGCTACCTTTAGGTTTAGTTCAACAACGGCTATAATTCAGCGTGGCGACAGTGCAAAACCGAAAGGTAAAATATAAATCAAGCTTGCTTTCTCTGCGGAATTGTCCTTCGGACGATTCCACGCCGAAATCATAGCCTTTTCGTTGGGGTGCATAAGAATAGGAGTTTTTCCGATATCAAAATACGTGAGATTCTGACAACCAATTATCTTCATTACAACATATTGATTTGGAAAAAATACCAATTTTTGGTATTTTTGAATCAAAAGCACTCCAATGAGCAAAAACACCTCAATATCACTAGGTAACTATTTTGACCAATTTGTTCAATCTCAGGTCTCTGCTGGTCGATACAAAAATGTCAGTGAAGTAATCAGAGCAGGACTTCGACTTTTAGAAAATGAAGAAAGTAAAGTTATTGCCTTAAGAAATGCTATTCATGAAGGAATCGATAGTGGAATTGCAAAAGATTTCGATCCTCAAAAAAATCTTGAGCAACTAAAAGCCAGAAGAAAAAACAATGGCTAATTACAATCTGACGAATAAAGCTGTTGAGGATTTAAACGCAATTTGGGATTATACATTTGATAAATGGTCGGAGAAACAGGCAGACCGATATTATGATATGCTTCTAAATAGCTGCCAAGATATTGCCAACAATCCAGATTTAGGTAAAAATTATGATGGAATAACAGAAAACCTGTTTGGCCTAAAAGCTAATCGACACATCATCTTTTATCGAATAATTGAAAATAGCCCAATTGAGATAACCAGGATTTTACATGGCCGAATGGATCTTAAGAATCGAATTAAAGAATAATTTACGACACCCCAATAACAAAGTATTCGGCCCGCCGATAGGCCAGGGCTGAACATCTTGTTGACGGATCCAGTCTCCCTCTATGGGGAAAGCTTTCTTTTTAGCGTTTTTTATGGAGTCGTATTTCGGCAGACTTTCCGTGGTTTTGTTTTGGCAATTGAACTTCGGCATTTTTCTAGTGACCTAAATCCAACTTTTGCGCCAGTTTGGCGAACCGTCCAGTCTCTTTTTGGTTTAACATTTACCTTAAGGCATAGCGCTTCTGCCTCGCGGTTTGCAAGTAGTTCCTATGGTTGATTCGTAAACGTCAGCAATTCCTTCCAGCATTGGGGAGGTCCACGCCCGTCGAAGGTCATAACGGTGACCAATTTTCCCTTTTTGCAGATAGGACACTTCCCTTTGAGCAATGGTGGCTTTTCCTTTTTGAGTTTTAGCGGCTCTGTGGCCAGCATATCTTGAAGGGCGGGCAGCTTTTCTTTTTTCCAGCTACTGCTCAGGATGCCATAACAGGGGATCCATACGAAGCCCTTGGGCAGGATGTGCAGGGCGTTGCTTTTTCAGCAGCGGGGTGTCAGCTTCCATGGGCTTTTGGGGCGGGTCCACCTCGGGTGATGTAGGGGCTTTTGCAGGCGGATTTGTTGGAAGTACGGGCACGTCCTGGACAACGGTGCCAATCTTTGATCAAGGTAATGGATCGGGGCTTTCTGATGGTGTGATCAGGGGAGTTACCGGAGGTTTGGCCATTGGTATTTCAAGTGGCTTCAAAAAAATAAAAATGAGTTAAATTCATAACCATAGGGAGTATCAGCCTTGCAATGGGATGAAGGTTACCGCTGGTCTGTAGGCAGGCTGAAAAATTATCCTCTAGTTTCGAAATACGGAACTTTCCACAGCACTCACTTTCAAATTAAATAGAATCCTAACTACACATCCGAATATGCCTATATCTGGATATCCGTATATCGTGATATCTGAATATGTTGATATCTGTATATCATGATATCTGAGTATGTTGTTATCTGTATATCGTGATATCTAAATATAAATATTTAATTGTTTAATCCATAAGATTTTAAGTGTACGGTTTTTTTGTGGCGCCAGCAAAAGTAATAGACAGATCACTGGCAATTGATTTAGACGCTTGAAAATGGGATAGGATACCGCCTATAAGGTTCCAACTATGCCAAGCCCCTGCGGCCATCGGGCCAACCTTCCGAGCCTGTTTTTTTCCCTAATCACCACATTTTATCCCATTCATTAGGGAAGGATTTTCCTCGCAGTATTGCCCGACAGCCTCGGCCCCGCACCAAAGCACAAGGAGCGAAAAACCCCTTGCCCTTTTTCTCCCTCGCTATGTAATCGACCTATTTAACCCTTTTTCTATCATCTTTTCGAATAAAATATAAGACCATATTAAACCAGTGTTGGTCTTATATGGTCTCATATGGCTTTATATGGTTTTGAGGTGTAAAATACTATAAATAAGTCTTTTAAGCTGTTTTTTGATGTGTTATATTTATATGAAATTATCCGCTTTTAACGGATAGCAAGTTATGTTTTGCGCAACGCAAAACTCCTACTTCTAGCGAAGTGAAAAGCTGCCCTCGGCAGTAAAAAACAAGAAGTACTATGGCAATTGGAAGGAAACGGTTAGGGGACAACAAGCGAAAGCATACCATTATGCTTCGGTTCAATACCGAGGAACTGGAAAAAGTGAAGGCGCTTTTACAAACCTATCAGGTCGATTTCCATAAAAGAGGAACGGTGGGCCCTTTTTTGAGAACCCTCATTCTAAGCAAGGAGGTAGAGAAAGTGGAAGGAGTACCGATAAATACACCTAAGGTCGGGTACCAGCTGAACAAAATAGGGACCAATATTAATCAATTGGTAAAAGTGGCCCATTACAAGAATAGACGGAGCCCCAATGCAAGCCTTGTAGAGGAAATGAAAAGGGCCAATGACCTGGTCGCCAAATTGAATATGGTTATTAACAATAATATGAACCTGTAATGATCGCACGACTCCTATACCGTAACAAAGTGCAAGGCGTACTGAAATACGTCCTTGGGAAACCGGAATCGACCATTCTCGGCTTCCACAATACCTATTCCGATACGGATACAAACCTTAAGGTCTTCGAACAGGTACTGGTCTTTTTGGGCTTCCGTCATGCCTCTGAAAAACGCTACGTACATGCCACCCTGAACCTACCCCGAGGTGAACATCTGGACGATACTAAATTCTTGGCCCTTTCCAAAACCTATATGGAATACATGGGCTATGGGGAGCAGCCCTACATCGTGGTACGGCATCACGATACCGAGCACGAACACGTGCACATCGTCTCCAGTACCATCAGGGAGGACTGCAGCCAGATCAACCTATCCTTTGACTATAGAAGGAGCATGGCCGCCCAGAAATACCTGGAGAAAGAGTTTGGACTTTCCCCCTCCCCGGAAAAAAGAACGGTCCGGGAGCTTCCCAAACTGGAAACGCCCCAGTTTAATCCCCAGGATGGTAACGGGGTCCGATACTATATGCAGGACATTTTGAACAATACCCTGCAGAAATACAAGGTGTGGAGTTTTGAACAGCTTGCCAAACTTCTTAAAAAGCACCATATCCAACTGAAGGTGGTAGAGCGTTCGGATAGGGTAGGGGTAGCT
>NZ_VVIN01000012.1:0-77257 GCF_008711145.1 Arenibacter lacus | reverse complement strand
CCAGAGGAATACCTGACGGAAATAAGCACTACCCTTTTTCCTATATTAAAAAAAGAAAATCTTGCCCATAGGATGGATGCCTTTATTGAGGAAGGAGCGTATTCCCCCTCCACTATTGCCCCCTATTTTAAAAAGGCGCACGAGATGGGGTTCGATATTACGGTCCATGCAGATCAATTTTCTACAGGAGGAAGTGCAGTAGCTGTAGAATTTGGAGCTGTTAGTGCCGATCATTTGGAAGCTAGTACGGATGCCGAGATTAAATTTTTGGCCAAGAGCAATGTAATTGCTACTGCCCTACCTGGCGCTTCCATGGGATTGGGTTGCAACTATACCCCTGCCCGAAAATTACTGGATGCCGGAGCCAGCGTTGCCATTGCCAGTGATTGGAATCCTGGTTCTGCCCCCATGGGCAATTTGCTTCTACAAGCCGCCGTATTGGGGACTTTTGAAAAACTTACCAATGCCGAGGTGCTTTCTGGGATCACCTTTAGAGCGGCGGCAGCCTTAGGCCTAAAAGACCGAGGGAAAATTGAATCTGGATTTTTGGCAGATATGGTAGCCTTTCCTACCCAAGATTATAAGGAGGTCCTCTACCATCAAGGGATGCTACAACCTAGCATGGTTTGGAAAAATGGAAAACAGATTTTGGCTCAGTAACTAGAAAACCCAACACGCGCAATGGAAGACAATTTTAAAACTCTAATACAACAAGGGATTCCGGCGGAATTACCTCCCAAAAGACCATATCCTATCCATGCCAATCGGGCACCTGTACGCAAGGACATCCTTTCTTCGGAAGAGAAAAAACTGGCCATAAGAAATGCCTTGCGTTATTTTCCAGTAGCCTGGCACCCGGAGCTCGCAATAGAATTTGCGGAGGAACTGAATACCCTTGGCAGGATCTATATGCATCGCTTTAAACCAAATTACCCCATGTACGCTAGACCTATAAGTGAGTATCCTGCTAAAACTCCACAGGCTGCCAGCATTATGTTGATGATACAAAACAATTTAGACCCTGCAGTAGCACAGCATCCCGAGGAACTGATTACCTACGGAGGCAATGGGGCCGTTTTTCAAAATTGGGCACAATACCTGCTAAGCATGCAGTATTTAAGTACTATGACCGAAGAACAGACCCTGCATATATATTCTGGACACCCCTTGGGATTATTCCCTTCCTCCAAGGAGGCTCCAAGGGTAGTGGTCACCAATGGGATGATGATTCCCAATTATTCCAAACCGGACGACTGGGAGAAATACAATGCCCTGGGCGTTACCCAATACGGGCAGATGACGGCAGGCTCCTATATGTATATTGGTCCGCAGGGAATTGTTCACGGAACGGCCATTACCGTAATGAATGCTTTTAGAAAGGTATTGAAGGAAGGAGAAACGCCCGCAGGAAAAATATTCCTGACTGCCGGACTAGGCGGTATGAGCGGGGCACAACCCAAAGCAGGCAATATTGCTGGCTGCATCACCATTTGCGCCGAAGTAAATAAAGCAGCAGCAGAAAAAAGACACCAACAGGGATGGGTAGACGAACTTATAATGGATATAGACCTATTAACCACAAGAGCCAAGCAAGCCATTGCCCAAAAAGAAGTAGTGTCCTTAGCCTATCTAGGGAATATAGTGGAAGTTTGGGAGAAATTTTACGAGGAAAACATTATGGTCCATCTAGGTTCTGACCAGACTTCCCTACACAACCCTTGGTCTGGGGGGTACTACCCGGCCGGACTCACTTTTGAGGAAGCAAATACTATGATGAGCACAGAACCCGAAGCATTTAAGAAAAAGGTACAGGCCTCTTTACGGAGACAGGTAGCCGCCATCAACAAACATACCGCCAAAGGCACCTATTTCTTTGATTATGGCAATGCCTTTTTACTGGAGGCCTCTCGCGCCGGAGCAGCAATAATGGCCGATAATAAAATTGATTTTAAATACCCCTCCTATGTTCAAGATATTCTTGGACCAATGTGTTTCGATTATGGATTTGGCCCGTTTAGGTGGGTATGTACCTCGGGAAAGAAGACAGACCTGCAAAAAACAGATGCGATAGCCCTTAGGGTGATGCAGGAAATTGAAGCCACTGCCCCGCCCGAGATACGGCAGCAAATGCAAGACAATATTAAGTGGATCAAAGAAGCCGAAAGCAATAAGCTAGTGGTAGGTTCCCAAGCAAGAATATTATATGCCGATGCCGAAGGAAGGGCCAAAATAGCCGAGGCCTTTAACAAAGCCATTGCTAACAAAGAAATCACCGCCCCTGTTGTTCTAGGGAGAGATCATCACGATGTAAGTGGTACCGATTCCCCATTTAGGGAGACCAGTAATATATATGACGGCAGCAAATTCACCGCCGATATGGCCATCCATAATGTTATTGGCGATAGTTTTAGGGGCGCTACCTGGGTCTCTATCCACAATGGTGGCGGAGTAGGTTGGGGCGAGGTTATCAATGGCGGATTTGGAATGGTGCTGGATGGCTCGGAAGTTGCTTCCAAAAGGCTGCAGAACATGTTGTTTTATGATGTTAACAATGGTATATCTAGAAGGAGTTGGGCAAGAAACAAAGAGGCGCTTTTTGCCATAAAAAGGGAAATGCAACGCAGTCCGCAACTACAAGTAACCTTGCCTAATATGGTAGCAGATGATTTGCTGGAAGGATTGTTTTGATTTATAAATTTTGAAGAATGGTTCCGAGGGTAAAATATGAATTGCCACTAGCTTCAGCTAGTGGATAGAAGGAAATTGGGCGTTTTGGCTTTAGCCAAACCCTAGGCATGGATAAATGATCATTACATCTTGTTTGACTAAAGTCAGATTACCTTATTCATATCTATATCCTCCAGATAAATCTGGAGGATATTCAAATCAACCCTAGATTAATATCAAGTATTGGAAGTACAAAAGAGCAGGATAAGGAATAAATCATAAATCCCTTAATCTCCAAAGCAATTTGATTCAGAAATCCATATTGAATTGCCACTAGCTTTAGCTGAATAGCCCCTAGCTTCAGCTAGGGGGATAGAAAAAATAATATATCTTGGCTTTAGCCAAACCCTTAGGCATAGATAAATAATCATTATATTGAATTAAAAACCAACCATGCCATTTGTAAGAACCTATATTCATTTTGTATTTAGCACCAAGAATAGGGAGCCCTTTCTTAATTCCCCAGCTATAAGAAATCAATTATGGAATCATATAAAAAAGAATGCAAAAGAGAAAAATATCATGATCGATTTCATTAATGGCTATACAGATCATTGTCATATTCTGCTATCTCTTGGAACAGATCAATCAATTAGAAAAGTGATGCAACTGATAAAAGGAGAATCCTCCTATTGGATCAATAAAAACAATTTGTGTAAAACTAAATTTCAATGGCAGGATGAATATTTTGCAGGTTCTGTATCCTATTCCAAATTAAATAGGGTTCGGGAGTATATAAAAGGCCAAGAGAAACATCATAAAACCAAAACTTTTCAGGAAGAATATAACGAGCTATTACAGGATTATGGGTTTGACTAAAGTCAAATTCTTGACATCATCTTTGCCCTCCAGATAAATCTGGAGGCTATTCAAAACAACTCATGATAAAGATCCTGTATTGGAGGTAACATTAAGATTCTCATGAAAACACTGGGTCCTCGAGATAAACTTAATGGCAATCCAAATTATTTCGACTTATTATGGAGAGTCATAAAGCAAAACATTGCGACATCGAATTTCCACTAGCTTCAGCTGAATTGCCACTAGCTTTAGCTAGTGGATAGAAGGAACATAGACTGTCTTGGCTTTAGCCAAGCCAATGGATCCAACAAATATTGATTATATTGAACTCCTGTTATTATCTCATCAATCCTAAATTACCCCAACAGCAACACCTAACATTTCAATGAAAAACTACCTCCCCTCAAACCCCGATCACTGGACCGGAAGGAGCTCGGCAAACCAGGAATATCTTCATGAAAAGATACGCCCTATTAATTTGGAAGAAACCAATCTTGCTCCCTATACCGATATGGCCTTTGCGCTATTAGGATATGCTTGTGATGAGGGGGTAAAAAGAAATCTAGGGAGACCAGGGGCCGTAGACGGTCCAGAAGCCATTAGAAAACAACTGGCAAAAATGCCAAACCATTTAGGTGGGGATACCTCCCTTTTGGATGCGGGAACCATCCCATGTATCAATTCCAATATGGAAGAAGCACAGAAATCACTGGCATCAGGTGTTTCACGATTACTGGAATTAAACACCTTTCCTATTCTAATTGGCGGCGGACACGATATTGCCTATGGACATTTCCAGGGAATAAAGAGACACCTTGCTACCCATGACAAAAGCAGAACCATTGGTATCATCAATTTTGATGCGCATTTCGATTTACGCTCCAATAGCCATGGGAACAATTCTGGAACACCTTTTTATCAGATTGCACAGGATCAAAAAACGGATAATAAAAAATTTAAGTATATGTGCCTAGGTATCCGAGAGGATGCCAATAACAAAACCCTATTCAACACCGCCAAAAACCTCAACGTTACCGTCCTTCAAAATAAAAAATTCAACCTCCACCATCTCGCCAACCTTAAAATAAAGTTAGAACGTTTTATAAAGGAGGTAGATTACCTATACCTAACCATAGATTTAGACGGCTTTTCCTCTGCCTATGCCCCTGGGGTCAGTGCCGCCTCTCCCATGGGATTTTCCCCGGAAATAGTGTTGGAATGTTTGGAAATCATTAAGGATTCTGACAAATTAATAAGTATGGACATTGCAGAAATGAACCCCACCTACGATATAGACCATCAAACGGCAAAGCTAGCTGCCTCCCTAATACATTTTGTAATACACCAATAAACAGCCAGCTACTTCCCTATTCCAACCAAGATTGGTAATAGACCCCATCATCCAAATCCAACGCAGCCTGAGTAAGCTGCAAAGGTTTAAACGTATCTACCATAACCGCCAACTCTTCGGTCTTGGATTTTCCTATACTAGCCTCATAGGTTCCTGGATGCGGCCCATGGGGAATACCCGCTGGATGCAAGGAAATATATCCTTTATCTATACTTTTTCTACTCATAAAGTCACCATCCACATAATACAAAACCTCATCAGAATCTATGTTAGAATGATTGTAGGGTGCTGGAATAGATTGCGGGTGATAATCGTACAACCTAGGCACAAATGAACAGACCACAAAAGCCGAAGTCTCAAATGTTTGATGTACCGGTGGCGGTTGATGTACCCGCCCTGTAATGGGTTCAAAATTATGGATGGAAAAACCGTAGGGATAGTTGTACCCATCCCAGCCTACTACATCAAAGGGGTGTGATGCATATACCAAATGATGCAATTGGCCTTGCTTTTTCACCTTTATTAGGAAATCCCCTTGTTCATCGTGCGTCTGCAAATTGTTGGGCAACTTAAAGTCGCGCTCACAAAAAGGCGAATGCTCCAAATGCTGGCCAAACCAGTTCCGATATCGTTTGGGAGTATAAATTGGATGGTAAGATTCTGTGATGAATAGCCTATTATCCTCAGACTCGAAATGTAGTTGATAAATCATCCCTCGTGGAATTAACAAGTAATCCCCATATTCAAAATTAATCTCCCCCAGCATCGTTTTTAAGGTACCCTTCCCCTTGTGAACAAACAACAATTCATCCGCATCCGCATTTTTATAAAAATAATCCGTCATGGATTTTTTGGGTGCAGCCAATGCTATATGCACATCCGAATTGAACAATACCACCTTTCTACTATCTAGAAAATCGGCCACGGACCTCAGTTCAAAACCTTTTAACAAACGTGATTTAATATTGTGGTCTACCGCGGCAACCGGTGAAATATCCAAGGTTTTTCCCACTTCCTTTACCATGGTAGGACGGTGTAAATGATACATTAAGGACGACATGCCATCAAAACCGATGGTCCCAAAAAGCTGCTCGTAGTGTAGGCTACCATCGGGTTTCTTAAATATGGTGTGTCTTTTCTGGGGGATCTTCCCAAGCTTATGGTATAAAGGCATCGCTGTAGGTTTATATTTATAAATACCTATTTAAGGCATTCCGTATTAAAAATACAATAATTTACAGCTTTCGAAAAATATAATCCGTTTAAATCAAGAGGAGTAAAAACAGTTTATAAATAAAAAAAGCCCTCCAAAATGGAAAGCCTTTCATCGGTTATTGTTGTACCGGAACTACACCCGGCATCGTTCAACAATTTTCAACCTACGTCCCAATTTTCACTGGGACACAACACAACAAGGCAAATATAGCAAAGGTTTTATTATAAACACTCTTTGTTACCGTTATTTCTTTATCACAAAGCTCCTATTCCCTTCTTGGACTATAACACAAAATTAAAGCCCGATTTCTCGAACTTCTTATACTTATCATAATCAAACTTGTAAAGAAAGGCACCTTTCCTGGAGGTAGACTTGTCTTTCTCATCCAACTTAATTAACAGATCTAAGGACATTACTTTTTTCCTAAAATTCCGATCATCCATTTTTCTTTGGTATATGGATTCGTATAAAGCCTGAAGTCTAGGGAGGGTAAACTTTTTAGGCAGCAACTCAAAACCAATGGGCTTATGGGCCGCTTTACGCCTTAGCCCTTCCAGGGCGTCGGCAATCATTTCCTGGTGATCTAGCACCATATCCGGTAATTGATCCATCGCAAACCATTTGGCTCCGTGTTTTTCTACCTGCCCCTTATCATAATCATTTATCCGGATTAAGGCATACTGAGCTATAGAAATGCATCTGGCTCCCGGATCGCGATTTACATCACTGTACACCCTAAGTTTTTCCTGAAAAACATCTTCCAAACCGGTAAACTGGTACAATACCCGCCTTCCTGCTTCAGTTACACTCTCATCTTCCTTCACAAAACTCCCAATTAACGACCATTGATCCTTAAATGGCTCTACTCTTCTTTTAAAAACCAGAAGCTTTAGCACCCCTTTGTCAAAACCAAAGACAATACAATCCGTTGCAACCAAAATGCTGGGGGCTACAGAATAGCTATTTTTCATAGGTAAGTTGGTATTTATTAATAATTATAGGCAACCCTAAAACACCGTTCGTAGGCATGGTAGACCAATACCCCCTAGGTGTTACCTTAAGGAAGGATCTCTTTGGCGATAAGCCAGTCAAATGCTGTAATTGCTAACTAATTGGCTCCTTCTCTTACAAAAACAACCTATCTATAAGCTATAAGTAAGCCAAATAAATCAATTAATTACAATATTAACTTACAGCAATTTACAATTTTATTTTATTACTCTCTTAACAGGGAGGTAGTTATGTTTTCCGTAAATTAATAATAAAAATGAAAACCACGGCACTATTTTGGGTTTGGGCAACCACTTTGGTGTTGGTCAGCTTGGCCATCATGTCTGGCCTAAACCTCCCCTTTAACTGGGTCTTTTACGGTACGGTAGTGGGGCAGATTATGGTAGTATATATGGTCTACAGAGTATTAACAGACCCCTATAGCACCCAAAAAACGTTTGACGACTTTTATGAAGATCACCCTATGGATTCATAGGGGATTTAGGAAGAGATTGTTGATTTTCCGCTGATCTATGCGATGGGGCTCCCATGCCCAATTCTGGGATAACCAAAAGTGGAATTTGGGTATGAAAAACCATTCTTTTTACTACCGGCTCACGGGTCACCTCATCCATATGACTATGGGGGTAATTTAGCATGGCCAATAAATGGATGCCCAATTCACTGGTAAAAACCTCCAAAGTCTTGGATACAGAATTCAATTCCGAAACCGTATGCACGTAATACTCCACTCCCCTAAAATATTTCCGTAACATATTGAGGTTAAATTGCTGCACTTCCGACAAGGATTTTATTTGGTATTGAACGTGAACAATTCTAATGGCCGCTTTAAAGGAGTGTGCCATTTCTATTAGGGGCTGTAGCTCCGAACTGGTATAGAATCTGTTAAAATCCGTAGCAAAGGCAATTTCGGAAGGAGTTTTAAAACTAAAATGCTGAGGGATTGCCAGAACAGGACAGTTTTTTATGGCTTTAATCATTCGCACGGTATTGCTTCCCATAAAAACCTCCTCTAAACCTGAAGCTCCTTTAGTGCCCGTAACTACCAAATCTATTTCTTTGGCTGCGATAATATTCTTTACCTCGTTTACCAATAAACCAAAAGAGGAAATGGGCACCAACCTATGTTTGGGATTGGAGCTCTCTTTTTTCATTCGCTCCAAAAAGTGTGCTAGTCCCTTCTCCGAGTTACATTTTTCCATATCCTCACAGGCCTTCCCCGTAACCGAGGCAGCCATAAATCTGCTATGCGCAATGGTTGGGGTATAGGTGTTAAGCACATAAAATATACATGCTTCGTCCTTATATAGCGAGATGGCATACTTGGCAGCATTCCAGGAATTCTCCGAAAAATCTGTTGGCAACAATATCTTTTTCAAGCTTCTATATTTTTAAATGTTCATTGATCGGGCCATTTACTCGGTGGTAAAATTAAGGGTAGCACTTGGCTGAATCTATGATTTATGTCATATTCCTAGGGAGTGTGGAGATACAATCAGGGCTGTATACCTTTAACCTGCCTTGCCAATTTTGCGTTTCAAGAATAAATGATCACACAAAAGGTTATGGCCATATTCCCAATGAATAACTGTATCCTTAGCAATAGGAGAACTGTTTACATACCCACGGCCATATCGGCAAGTCCTTTGGCGTTGGCAATCGCAATTTTTTTACCGGAAGCTTTAATGAGCCCCAACTTCTTAAATTCGGATATGATCCTGATAGCAGATTCGGTGGCCGTTCCTACTACATTGGCAATATCTTCCCTAGTAAGGGTAAGAAGCAAATACCCTTGATCATCCACGCCAAAATTATCCTCTAGGTAGATAAAGGCTTCGGCAACCCTTTGTTTAACTGTTTTCTGGGACATATTTACAATAACATCATCGGCCTCCTTTAAATCGTGCGCCATATGACGCAGTACCTCCACTGCAAAATTGGGATTTCGGTTTAGGGTATCTACAATAGCATCTTTGGGAATAAAACAGACTTCCATATCATTTACGGCCGTAGCTTTAAGGTTAGATGATTCCTCTGCAATCACGGAGCGCTGTCCCAATACCGACCCTTTAGTAGCCAACTTTACAATTTGGTCCTTTCCGTTGGGACTTAATTTGGAGAGTTTGGAAACCCCGCCACGAACACAATAAACGCCATTCAGCTTTTCTCCCTCATCAAAGATAATCTCTCCTTTCCTAAGCATCTTGGTGGTTTTGGTATCCGAGACCTTTTTTAACTCTTCCTTAGTCATTGCTCGTAAGGAATTAAATTGACGAATTATACAATTTTCACATCTGCTCATATACACTTGGTTTTACTGAACAGGGCAAAATTAAACACTATAAAAATTCGGTAAACTGACAATTGTCATGTTTATACCCAGACTTGGCAGCCAACTTTGCAGATGTGTTTAAAGTTAACTAGATATGGACAAATCCACTTGTTTCCATTGTGGCGATCTTTGTGGGAAGACAACCGTAAATTTTGAGGATAAAAGCTTCTGCTGCTCGGGCTGTAAAACGGTCTATGAGATATTTTCCAGCAACGAGCTTACCTATTATTACGACCTGCAAGCTGCTGCGGGTAGTACACCTCCAGAGATTGAAGGCAAGTTCGATTTTCTGGAAACCGAGAAAATCCAGGAGAAACTTATCGAGTTCAGTGACAACGGCCTTCAGATTGTAAGCCTGCAGATACCACATATCCATTGTAGTTCCTGTATTTGGATTTTAGAGAATTTAAATAAATTATCGCCAGGAATCACTAGTTCACAGGTAGATTTCCCCGAGAAAACCGTTCGGATCAACTACAATTCCGAAAAGACCTCCCTCAAAGAAATCGCCATCCTTTTGGCACGGATCGGCTATGAGCCTTATATATCCCTAAAAGACTTTGACAATAATAAAAAGACCAAAGACAGAAGCTTAATCTATAAATTGGGTATTGCTGGTTTTGCCTTTGGCAATGTGATGTTCCTATCCTTCCCAGAGTATTTTGATGTGGAGGAGTTTTGGTTAGAACAGTTTAAAATAGTGTTTAGATGGCTGATGTTCGCTTTTTCCCTGCCTGTAGTTTTTTACTCGGCTCAAGATTTCTTTATTGCGGCCTACAAAGGGTTACGATCCCGCTTTCTAAATCTAGATGTCCCCATAGCCTTAGGTATTGTAGTATTGTTTGTTAGGAGTACCGCCGAGATTATTTTTGATTGGGGTGCCGGATTTTTCGATAGCCTTACGGGATTGGTGTTTTTCTTGCTCTTGGGTAAGTTCTTTCAGCAAAAAACCTATTCTTATTTATCGTTTGAGCGCGACTATAAATCCTATTTCCCCATTGCAATTACAAGAATCAACAAGGAAAACAAAGAAGAAAGCGTACAGATCTATGATCTGGAAAAGGGAGACCGACTCCTTATTCGCAACGGGGAGATTATACCTGTTGATGCTATACTGATGAGTGAAGCGGCTAAAATTGATTACAGTTTTGTTACCGGCGAGTCCCAGCCCGTTCCGAAAAAATCTGGAGACAAGGTATTTGCCGGAGGAAAACAATTGGCAAGTGCCATTGAGGTAGAAGCTGTTAAATCTGTATCGCAAAGCTACCTCACCCAACTCTGGAGCAATGCTGTTTTTAAGGACGACCCCTCCAGTAGTTTTAAAACGATGACAGATGGAATAGGTAAGCGATTTACCATTGCGGTACTGACCATTGCTTTTGTAGCATCGGGCATCTGGGTATTTTTAGACCCAGGGAAGGTGGTAAACGTATTTACTGCCGTCCTTATTATTGCCTGCCCCTGTGCCATTGCCTTGGCAGCGCCTTTTACCTTAGGGAATATGCTGCGCTTATTTGGCCGACATAAATTTTACCTAAAAGACAGTAAAACCATAGAGAAGCTAGCACAGATAGATACCGGCATATTCGATAAAACAGGCACCATCACTACCGCAGCCAACAGTGAAGTACACTACGAAGGAATGGACTTAAGCTTGGAAGAGGAATCCCTGTTAAAAAACACCTTGCGTTCCTCTAACCACCCTTTAAGCAGAAAGCTATATAAACTATTGGCAGATCACGACATAATTACCTTAGCGGAATATGAGGAGCAGCTAGGCCATGGAATTGTAGGGGTTTCCCAGCAGAACAAGATTAAAGTGGGTTCTGCATCCTTTATAGGTCACTCCCAACCAGTTTCCACGGACCAAACCACAGTACACATCAGTTCTAACGATGAGTATAAAGGCCGTTATATTTTTGAAAACCACTATAGGGAGGGGCTAAGTGAACTGTTCCAGGAGATGTCTTCAGATATGGAATTGGCTATTCTATCTGGCGATAACGATGGGGAAAGAGCCATTCTTGGCAAACTTTTACCAAGGGGGACTACCATGCACTTTAATCAAAAACCGGACAATAAACTAGCGTTCATCAATCAATTACAGCATCAAAACAAAAAGGTATTAATGGTGGGCGATGGCCTAAATGATGCTGGAGCCTTGGCACAAAGCGATGTGGGAATTGCCATTTCTGAGAATATCAACGTATTTTCCCCTGCATGCGACGGCATATTGGACGCCCAACATTTTAAGCATCTCTACCAATACATCCTAGCCTCTAGGAAAGCTATTAAAATAATTAAACTGAGCTTCCTGCTCTCCTTATTATATAATGTAGTAGGACTTTATTTTGCGGTTACCGGTCAGTTAAAACCTGTTATTGCAGCTATCTTGATGCCTTTGAGCTCCATCAGTATTGTGGCATTTACCACTATTGCCACTAACTTATTGGGAAGAAAATTGGATCGGTAGGAAATTTTCATCCCCCTTTTGAGCAGGGTATGGACTGTAGAATAGTTTTGCATTTATTTTTGGCCAACCTCTACTAGGGGACGTATACTTTACGCTAATCTAGCACATCTGAATTATCCCATTTTAGATTTGTTTTATGCCTATGGAGAGCGACTATTCCCTATAAATGAAAATTTACCATGATATTAAAAGCTACTTGTGCGACCTCTCAATCGGTGCTGAAAATGCACCTTATGTGGAAGTGACTGCCAAAGTCCATTCAACAATAAAGAAAGAAATAGAAGGTTCAGTTGATCCAAATCTCCCCACTAACTCTCCTCGAGGTATTCAATTATGGGCTGTAGGGCCCCATACCCAGAGACTATCCTCTAAGGTCCACCCAATGCCTTGTTTAGGAAATAATGATGCTGTTTTCATGATGGCATTATCCCCGATTTTGGATAACAACATACAAATTTATACCTGTTTAATTTCGTGACTTCGGCCATACCTGTCGGTAGGCAGGCTCCGCTCTGTCTCCGTATTAAGCCCTGAAATTAGATAAGGTTCTTGTTCTCGGGCCCGACCGCGGAGGGTCTCAATACTTTGTACTCAATTCTAATCTTCGCCTTAGCTAGTGCAGCGGCATCCTTTTTTGGCTTTTTGTTCTTTACGCTCCTGATTCTGCAAGGTTTTGAAAACCTTGTCGGCATTGTGTATAATGTCCGCATATACAAAAAGTAATCCTGCGGGGAATTATCCAAAAAAGACCTGCCGGCCAGCAGGCAGGTACAGCGGAAAGAGCGACCCGATAGGGGAGCGCCCAACTGATATGCCACTTGGATTTTCCGATAAGCATTCCAAAAAAAAAGGAAGCAATCCCTGGAGACTGCTTCCCTTTATCATATTAAAATTTAAGTGGCCCGACTTTCAAAAAGTGGGACTACCCCTCTTATTTCTGCTCTTCCAAGAATGCAAGTAAGGAGGCAAACTCCTCATAGCTGAGCGAATTCACCAATCCTGCAGGCATCATAGAGGTTGGCAATTCTTCTCTTTCTGCAATATCAGCTATTTTAAGCTCCGTTGCAATCCCGGCAATATTCCGTATGGTAAGGTCAGTAGCCGATTCTGCGGTTACAAACCCTACATGGATACTTCCATCATTGGTCTCAATCTTTACCGTAGAGAACCCTTGAGAAATGGAGGCGTTAGGTTTTAGAATAGATTCTGCAATCTGCTCCCTGTTCATAATGGAACCGATCTGCCCCATAAAGGGTCCTTTCATTACCTCACTAGTGCTAATACTATGGCATGCAAAGCAACCTTGATTCCCATAGATTTCCTTTCCTTTTACCGGATCTCCTTTAATTTGCTTAATGGCGATCATTACGTCTTCGATGGAAGCTTCACCTACCTGACCTTTCTTGTTCTTGATTTTGTCTAGGTCTACCAAAGGCATATCCTCTTTAGGCTCTCTTTTCTCCAAGATACCAAACTCCTCTATCCCTAATCGGTATTTACTGTTAAGTTCGGCATATAAATCTTTACGCTCCTCTGGGGTTTTCTTCCATTCTTGGGTAAGGAACTCACCAATAATGGGGGTCATCTCCCATTCTACCGTTTTATAGTAAGGACCATGGGTATCTGGTCTAGTACTCCACCACCAAGAGGTGTCGTACGGAGCTTCCTGATGATAGAGTCGGGCCAAAGTATTGCTTACTTTCTCCTTAAATTCGGCGTTTTCAGTTTCACCATAGGCCTTAATCAATCCTTCTACCACCTTAGGTGAATGCATGTAACGCATAGCCCATAGTGCCAAATCCTGATTTTTAGTACGTAAAGCGTTTACAACTGCGTCTTCGGCATTTAATGCTACCAAGGCTTTTACGGCCAAGTGAGGCAAAAGTATATCCGAATTAGGTGTGGCATGCGGACCTTCACTTCCCAATAATGGAGCTTGGAAGGAGTTAGGAACCGGCACCTCCAATAGGTGCTCTGCCAATTCTGCTCTACCCAATCTGCCCAAGCCTACAATAGCGGCGGCCTTTACCCTATCCGAGTCAGATTTTAATGCCTCCACAAATGGCTCCGATGGAACGTTCGCTACAATTCCCAATCGGTCTGCCAGGGCTCTTAAAGCGAACTCCTGCACCGCTGGGTCTTCCGTAAGGGATACTAGGTTATCTATTCCTGCCTCACCCGTCATTTGTGCATAGGTGAAGATACTTGCAACTCTTGATTCCAGTGAAAGGTTCTTATCCTTCGCCAGTTTTAAAACGGAGTTCGCTCCTTTTCCTCTCCTAATCAATTCGTACTGCGCACTTAATCTTGTTTTGGCATTCCCTGCTTTTAGTAAGTTCACCAAACTCTTAGTCCAATAGATATCTTCTACCGGTGAAAAAGGCTCGTGCTGCAAGTTCTCTGGAACTACTCTTACAATATACCCTCTGTCCGGACTACCAGAATATCCTGCTCCGTCCCAAGCAGATAAGTACATTACCCCAGAGGCATCTACATCTAGATCCGTTATCTGTGGTAGTTTAATAAACTCCTCTTCTTCTTGAGTAAAACTAGCCTTGTCTTCTGTAACCCTATGCATGTATAGGAAACTTCTACCCCAATCTGCCATCATGGGCACATTGTTGTAATGCGCTGGCCAGCGGTCGTCATTCATAAACAACGCTCCTGTACCAGATCCACCACCTGCATCTACCAAGGCCGGGATAATTTCTTCTGTAAAATGTTTAAAAAGCATGGGATAACCATATTCCCCAGTTTGCATCTGATGAGAAAAACGAATATTCCATCCTCCCCCATCATTGGTATTTCCTCTAGTAAAGATATTCATGAAGGGATCAATAGCTACATCATAGATGTTACGCAATCCATGAGTATATTCTTCCATTTCGGTACCATCGGGGCGCACACGAAGTACTCCACCGCCCAACATGGTCAACTGTGTACCATCAGTACCGGTAGCGTTATGGAATCCGAAATCGCCCACTGCGATATAGATCCACCCGTCTATTCCCATTTGGATCCCGTTGGTAGCATGGTCTGTACCTCTTTCCTGAAGGTATTTGGAGTTACTCAGGTTTTTGATCAATACTTTGGCTGGACCATCGGCCACACCATCATTATCTAAATCCTCAAAAACGATTAGGTCCATATTATCTGCCTTTCCCGTTTCCTCGGTAAAGGTAGTATGTAAAACAAAAAGTTGATTTCCAACAGGTAAAATTCCCCTTGGGTTATCTACCTCCGCAAATTTAGTATAGGAATCCAGCACCCCATCATGATTACAGTCTACCAATTTTTTGATAAACCCTTTCCCCATATCCTTCCCTAGGGAACCCATCATATCTACCCCTACAAAAACTTCTCCTGTAGCTGCCACAGCCATACACGCTGGGCTAGGGGTTAGATCGGGTCCGGCAAATCTTGTAATTTTTAAATCTTTGGGCCAATTATAGACCTGTGCCAAAGAATCGGCCTCGGAATAATCTATAACCTCGCTACTTGGGTCACAAGGAGTCTTGTCTTCCCCACAGCTGACCACAAACAGCCCCAATAATAAAACAAATCCAATTTTCTTAAACATAGTTTACGCTATTAACCTATTAAATCAACATTTAATTAATATACATTCCCGACAAAAATCGCTGGTTATTAATCTGAAAGTCGCAAAACTAAAAATCTTTCCCATAAATTGTTTCATTTTAAGAAACTATTCATACATAATACTTCATTTCCTAACGTATTGTCCATAAATCGTTACGAATAATCCATTAAAGAGAAGCCGTCTTAGTACGTATAGGCCCTCTTCCCTTTACCCTACCAACCAACTCCTTGTCAACCAGTTTGTTTAGAATGACAATTGAGCTCTTTTCTTCCTTAAAAGTTATTTCCCAAAAGTTTTTTTTCAAAAGCTGATTAATGTCATGTTATACCAATTACCCCCTTTTTAGTTTTACACCGAAATTATATCTGGAATGAGTGTCATCTATTTATTATTGGCCCTGAGTATTTTGGTGGCCCTTGTTTTTTTCATTGCATTCATAGTATCTGTTAGGAGGGGTCAGTACGACGACTCTTATACTCCTGCTGTGCGCATGCTTTTTGAAGATGAACTGGTAAAAGGCACTTCCGAGACAAATCCAAAAGAAAAATCTAACCAATTAAGTGAAAGTCAAAAATTGTAATTATGGAAGTACAGCAGTTCTATTACGATAATAAAATCGTAAAAAAATTCATTTATGCTACCATGTTTTGGGGAATTGTGGGCATGTCCGTGGGGCTATTGCTCGCCTTTATGTTTCTCTTCCCCAACATCACCGATGGCATACCCTGGTTAAGTTTTGGCCGCCTGCGTCCCCTACATACCAATGCGGTGATTTTTGCCTTTGTAGGAAACGCCATTTTTGCAGGGGTCTATTATTCCACACAGCGACTGCTAAAGGCCAGAATGTACAGTGACAAACTAAGTAACTTAAATTTCTGGGGCTGGCAAGCCATTATTGTGGCAGCCGCCATCACCTTACCGCTGGGATACACCTCTACCAAGGAATATGCAGAACTGGAGTGGCCAATAGATATTGCCATAACCATTGTTTGGGTAGCTTTTGGCTGGAACCTCATCGGCACCATGTTAAGGAGGAGACAGCGTCACTTATATGTCGCTATCTGGTTCTATCTGGCTACTTTCGTAACCGTTGCCGTACTTCATATTTTCAATAGTCTGGCCATCCCAGTAGGGCTTTTTAAGAGCTACTCCGTTTATGCCGGAGTACAGGATGCGTTGGTACAGTGGTGGTACGGACACAATGCGGTAGCCTTCTTTCTCACCACCCCCTTCTTGGGACTAATGTATTATTTTGTTCCCAAGGCGGCCAATAGGCCTGTTTATTCCTATAGACTTTCTATTGTTCACTTTTGGTCTTTAATTTTCATCTATATCTGGGCGGGGCCACACCACCTTTTGTATTCTTCGTTACCAGATTGGGCCCAAAATTTAGGGGTGGCCTTTTCCATAATGCTGCTAGCCCCCTCTTGGGGTGGTATGATCAACGGTCTACTAACACTTAGGGGTGCTTGGGATAAGGTAAGGACAGATCCTGTTTTAAAGTTTATGGTGGTCGCTATAACCGGATACGGGATGGCCACTTTTGAAGGCCCCATGCTATCTTTAAAAAATGTAAATGCCATTGCACACTTTAGCGATTGGATTATAGCCCACGTCCACGTAGGCGCCTTGGCTTGGAACGGATTCCTCACCTTTGGAATGATCTATTGGTTAATTCCGAGAATGTTCAAAACCAAGTTACATTCTGTTCCCTTGGCCAACTTCCACTTTTGGATAGGCACCTTAGGTATTATTCTATATGCACTACCTATGTATGTTGCTGGTTTTACCCAAGCTTTAATGTGGAAAGAATTTAATCCCGACGGAACCTTGGTTTACGGAAACTTCCTAGAAACCGTTACTCAGATTATCCCTATGTATTGGATGCGTGCTATAGGAGGCAGTATGTTTATCGTAGGTGCCCTAGTAATGATCTACAACCTAGCTAAAACCATTAAATCTGGCAGCAAGGTAGAAGACGAGTTGGCAGAGGCCGCAGCCTTAACCAGGGTTTCCAAGAAAAGAACTGCAGGAGAAACCTTCCATACCTGGTTAGAGCGAAAGCCTATACAGTTGACTATTTTGGCCACAGTGGCCATCCTTATAGGAGGTATCATCCAAATAATACCCACCATATTGGTAAAATCCAACATTCCCACGATTACCAGTGTAAAACCTTACACCCCATTAGAATTGGAAGGACGAGACCTTTACATTAGAGAAGGCTGCGTTGGTTGTCACTCCCAAATGGTAAGACCGTTCCGTAGTGAGGTAGAGCGGTATGGAGAATATTCCAAAGCAGGGGAATTTGTCTACGACCATCCCTTCCTATGGGGTAGTAAACGTACCGGGCCCGACTTGCTACGGATAGGTGGAAAGTATTCTGACAGTTGGCACCTGAACCATATGTACGATCCACAAAGTACCTCATCGGGATCCATTATGCCCGCTTACCAATGGTTAATATACAACGAACACGACAGGAGCCAGATTCAAAAGAAAATGGAGGCAATGATCGCTTTGGGGGTCCCGTATACTGAGGAGGAGGTTGCCAACGCCTTTGAGCATATGGATCAACAGGCCTCCCAAATAGAAAAGAATCTATATACCGATCCAGACTTTGCGGCGAATTATGAAGCAGATAAACAGTATGCTGCGGAAAACGGAGAGGAATTTATAGAAATGAAGGATCGGGAGATTGTAGCAATGATCGCCTACCTACAACGACTCGGAACCGATATCAAAATAAAGAACACTAAGGAGGAAATCTCCCAAAACTAAAAGTCTATGTTAAAATTTGTAAAAGGTTATATGGAAACCATCGATGGGATTGCCACCTACCCCATCATATCCCTCCTGATATTCTTTGCCTTTTTTACCATCCTATTTTGGTGGGTATTTACGGCATCCAAGGAACATATCAAGGAAATTAGCGAAATCCCCTTGGAGGAGGATGAGTAGCGAAAAGGTTGAATTACCTACTTGCCTGTCGGGTAGGTAATTGGACTCTAACACGTATATAAAACAAATTCAACCTAAGGAAACCACTTAAAACAAATACGATGAGAAATACCACACCATGGTGGATAAGAATTCCGCTCTTCTTCTTTCTAATCTTCGGATTGATGGAATACTTTGTAGAATCGGGCAGTAAACCAGCCTTTTTGGAACACCCTCTTGCCTTATTGTTCTTGGGAGTAGTTTTATTTCTATTGATCGGCATAGAGCTAATCGTAAAATCGATAGAAAACGTCCTATTCAACAGCTTATCTCCAGAGGCCAAAGAGCGCTATTTGGAAACCAAGACTAAAAAAAGTGCTTGGAATTGGATAGAGCGCCTCCGACAAAAAATGGTGGGAGAGAAAACCATTGAAGAGGAGCACGAGATTATATTGGATCACAACTACGACGGCATTCAAGAACTGGACAACAATCTTCCACCATGGTGGGTGTACCTATTTTATGCGTCTATCCTCTTCGCTATAGTCTACATGGCCCGCTACCATATATTTGGCGGGGACAACCAAGATATGGAGTATGAAAGAGCCGTAGCACAGGCCCAGGTAGAAATAGAAGAGTACAAAAAAACTGCAAAAGGTTTAGTAGATGCCAGTACCGTGGAGCTATTGACCGATGCCTCCGACCTAAAAGCTGGGGAGGCGGTATATCTTGCCAATTGCGTTGCTTGTCATATGGCAGATGGCGGCGGGGGTATAGGCCCCAATTTAACGGATGACTATTGGATTCTTGGCGGTGGTATTAAAGAAGTTTTCCAAACGGTTTCTGAAGGAGGACGTGCAGGAAAGGGAATGGTAGCTTGGAAGCAAGTACTTAAACCAGCCGAGATAGCCCAGGTCTCCAGTTATATCCTTACGGAGTTAACGGGAACCACCCCTGCAAATCCAAAGGATGCAGAAGGGGAACTTTGGACAGAGGATTAGCACTTAAATCACCAAATTAAATTGACCCATAAGGCTAAGAATGGCACAGGAACAAAATAATTTTAGGGACTCCATAGGCACTATTAATAAGGAGGGCAAACGGGCTTGGGTATTTCCCAAAAAACCCCAGGGCCAATTCTATGAATACCGTAAATATGTAAGTTATGTACTCCTAGCATTCTTATTATTAGCGCCATTTGTAAAAATAAATGGGAACCAATTTTTGATGTTCAACATTCTGGAACGCAGGTTCAATATTTTTGGTTTCCCTTTCTGGCCGCAAGACTTCTACCTTTTTGTAATCTCCATGATCATAGGGGTGGTATTCATCGCCCTATTTACCGTTGCCTTTGGCCGTATTTTTTGCGGTTGGCTTTGTCCGCAGACCATTTTTATGGAAATGGTGTTTAGAAGGATAGAATACTGGATAGATGGGGACCGTGGCGCCCAGATTCGGCTAGACAAGCAAGCCTGGAATGCAGAGAAAATCAGAAAACGAGGGCTTAAATGGACGATATTTTTTGTGATTTCCTTTATAATTGCCAACGTTTTCCTCGCTTATTTAATAGGTAGCGATCGCCTTATCCAATATATAGCGGATGGCCCCATGCAACATATAAGCACCATGGTCTCCCTACTGATCTTTACAGCGGTATTTTATTTTGTTTTCGCCTGGTTTAGAGAACAAGTCTGCATTATTGCATGCCCCTATGGCCGTATGCAAGGGGTATTGCTGGATAACAAATCCATAGTAGTAGCATATGACCATAAGCGTGGTGAGGACGAAAAAGGAAGAAAAAAGTTTAGAAAAGGGGAAGACCGCCAAGCCATGGGGCACGGGGACTGCATAGACTGTTTCCAATGCGTTAATGTATGCCCTACCGGTATCGATATTAGAAACGGCACCCAACTAGAGTGTATTAATTGTACGGCCTGTATAGATGCCTGTGATGCTATTATGGAGAAGGTAGACCTCCCTAAAGGCCTTATACGATACGCCAGCGAGGATAATATTGAGAAAAAAGCCAAGTTTAAATTTACACCCCGACTCAAAGGATACAGTGCCGTCCTTGTTATTCTAACAGGGATTTTGATAGGCATGCTCTTTCTAAGAAATGATCTGGAAGCAAATATTTTACGACTTCCAGGGCAATTGTACGAACACAAGGAAGGTAATATTATTAGCAATGTATACACCTTTAAACTGGTAAATAAAACCACAAGAGACATTCCTGATGTTAGCTTTAAGCTACTATCGCACAAGGGATCTATATCCCTTGTGGGGAATACAGAATTTACAGTTCCAGCCCAAGAATTGACGGAAGGGACACTGTTTATAGAAATTGACAATGCTGCCTTGGAAGGCGACAAGAATACGGTGAAAATTGGTGTCTATAGCGGAGATAAAAAAATTGAAACGACCTCTGCAAGGTTTATGGCCCCACGTAGTTATAAATAAACCATTGGTAGCTCCCTGACTTTTAAAAATTGAAATAAAAACGACCCTAGTAAAATGGGTGCAAAAAATATAAACAACATGAAAATTAATTGGGGAACAGGCATTGTACTGGCATTTATAGGGTTCATTAGTTTTATCTTATTCTTTGTAGTAAGTATGCTGATGGATGACAGGACCAATCACGACCTAGTTCGTGAGGATTACTACCAGGCAGAGATGGGATTTCAGGAGGAATTGGATGCGGAGAGTAACGCGCAAGACAAAAATGCAGCCCTAAAACTAGTACACGGTCCGGAAGGATTAAAGTTAGAATTTCCACAGGAAATGGATCCCAACAGCATTACAGGAACCGTCTCCTTTTATAGGCCCTCTAACAAGCAATTGGACTTTGATTTGCCCATTCGGTTGAGGAACCATTATTTTATTATACCCGAGAAGCGATTAGTAGAAGGCAGATGGAATGTAAAAGTCTCCTGGCAAAACAAAGACGAATCCTATTTGTTCAGAGACCAGATAACTTATTAAAGAACAATACAGAATCCACAACAAAATTTACCAGACATGTTGGTCACTGCCATTTTATTGGGATTAATGGGGAGCTTTCACTGCATTGGCATGTGCGGACCCATCGCCTTTATGTTGCCCGTAGATCATCATAGACCGGGTAAAAAACTACTACAGGTAGCCCTTTACCATTTTGGCAGACTAACTGCATATGGCATCATAGGATTGGTATTTGGATTTTTGGGGAAGGGACTCTATGTATTTGGATTACAGCAAAGGCTCTCTATAATCATAGGGGTCGTAATGATTGTGATTGTCCTAATCCCCTATCAAACCTTTAGCAAATACAATTTTTCCAAACCCATTTACGGCCTTTTGTCCAAGGTAAAAAATCAAATGGGCAAGGAACTGAAAAAGAAAAGTCCGGACACCTTTCTCACCATAGGCTTCCTAAACGGTTTTCTTCCCTGTGGCTTGGTATATATGGCCGTATTTGCCAGTATTGCCACTGCCAACCCTTGGTGGGGTGCCCTTTTTATGGTGTTCTTCGGATTGGGAACCATCCCATTAATGACCACTGCAGTATATTTTGGAAGCATGCTAAAAGGCAAGGCAAAGCAAACGGTTCAGCGCTTAATCCCAGTTTTTGTGGTATTAATTGGCCTCCTTTTTATCCTAAGAGGCTTGGGACTGGGAATCCCCTATCTTTCTCCTGCACCTATTACGGAAACTGTGAGCAGTGCCATAGAGTGCCACAACTAATAGGTGGATTGGCATTGAACCAGAAGTAAGCAATTGGCAACAGAAATTGGATACTTTCAAATGTTTACCCCCACTACACCCTGGATACTAATGACCTCCCCAATCCCTTTATAAAAAAGAATGATTATATTTCTGCCACCCTCCTATTAAGGGGATCATGAAAATAGGTTTCAAGAACTTTTAAAGGAACTTGATTCCTATATATTTGCAAGCACCTTCTTAGGAGCATCCATTATATGCTTACCTAGAGGTCCATGTCCAATAAAAACAACTAGAACAAACTTACATGTCAGCAACCAAAAAGACCCCGTTTTCCATTGGGGTAATGGCAGATTGCCAATATGCGGACCTAGAAGATGCAGGAGCCAGAAAATATATTCAATCCAAGGAGAAATTACAGAAATGTGTGGAACATTTCAATAGCATGAATTTAGCTTTCACCATTCACCTAGGGGATCTTATAGATCGGGACTGGAAAAATTTTGATGTGGTACAGCCCATCTTCAATTCCTTAAAAATGCCGACGTACCAGGTATTGGGAAACCATGATTTCTGGGTAGAGGATGATGAGAAAGCTGCGGTATTCAGAAAGCTGGAAATGCCTTTTCCCTACTATGACTTTAAGGTTGCCAACTGGCGGTTTATAGTATTGGATGGAAACGACCTCAGCTTCCATGCGTTTCCCGAAATTAGTGAAGGTTACCAAATTACCGCGGATTACTATATTAGAAACCAAATTGATGCCCCCTACTGGAACGGTGCCATTGGCCCCACCCAGTTACAATGGTTAAGGACCGTGCTAGACCAAGCGGAAAAGGATCAAGAAAATGTGATGGTATTCTGCCATTTCCCCGTATACCCAGAGGATATCCATAATCTCTGGAATGCCGAAGAAGTGATAACGATACTAGAAAACTATCCAAATGTAAAAGCCTACCTAAACGGACATAATCACAAAGGCAACTATGGAGTTAAAAACGGGATTCACTATCTAAACATGCATGGCATGGTAGATACCGAAACAAATGCGTACGCCGTTTTGGAATTCTACCACGAGCACATAAAAGTTATTGGTTATGGTCGCGAGGAAAATCGCTTTTTAAACCTGCAGTAAAAGCGATAATAAAAAGTTTATCCCCCGCGACACGTATACCTCCAATCGTTGACCGGAGCGTCTTATAACCATTGGAAAAACAACCACTAACGGGTATAAATACGACTCCCCTGAGTACAAACACTAACTATTATCATTGTTTTACAAACCGCTCTGTATGGGTATAGTTGGAAGGATAAGCTCCAACCTGCAATAATTGAGGCCTAAGGGCAAATTCAAAATCCAAAGCCTCCACCTTCCCTGATTTGTTTAGGTGGAATTGCATAAACTCCTCCCGTTGGGCAGGATTCTTCCAAATTGCCCTAAAGGTATCATAATGCCAATGTTCTAGCCTTGCCTCTAAATCGTCTGTATCCCAAAAGCGTATTACCAGATCCTTCCCATCTTTTTTAACCTCCACCTTTCCGTATCCCTTGGATTTGTATACGCCCGTAAACGCATCTAGCCCTAGGCTAGGCTTCGTTTTCTTTATTCTGGCTTGGTCAATTTCTTTTCGCGCTTCCAAAGCCCGCTCAAAGGTTTTCTGATACCCTTGCAGATAATACTGGTTCCAGTCTAACGCATTGGTTCCCAAGTAGGCATCCATCACCTGATAGGCAACCGCATTCCCTAGGCGGTTAAAAGTATTTCCTACAACTATAATCCCCAGATTCAACTCGGGCATCAGGTACATGGCACTGTTAAACCCATCCGTTGCTCCACCATGGGTAATAACCCGTTTTCCTTTATAGTCTGTGATGGTCCATCCAAAGCCATAAGAACCTTGTGCCGCCAAGGCATTTGCCTGCGGACGGAGCATTTGCGGTTTGTGAATTTCATTCATTTGTTTTGGGCTAATTATCTCCTTCCCCTCATAGGTCCCGGCCACTCCCAATTGCATCAACATCCACTTATTTAAGTCGTTTACGGAAGCATTCACCCCACCGGCAGGACCTGCATTGTCCCAATTTCGTCTATTAATGGGGACTACCTTACCTTCTATTTCCTGATGCGGGTAGGCCTGATTATCGCTGGGTCTCAATTGAGTAATACTTGTAGTACTGGAAGTCATACCAAGGGGTTCAAAAAGGCGGTCCTTTAAAAACTCGTCCCAGGTTCGCCCATCCACATATTCAATAATCTGTCCAGCCAAGGAATAGAGGACGTTATTGTATACAAACTGGGATCGGAACGGTTTTTCCATGTCCATATACCGCATTCTATACAACACGCTATCCCGGGGGCTGTTCGTCATAAATTGAAGCCTATTCCCCAACTTTCTTCCCAATCCTACCCTATGGGTGAGCGCATCGCGAATGGTGAGCTCTTGGGTCACCCATGGGTCTTGGAGCTGAAACCACGGAATGTGTTTGGTGATTTTATCATCCCAATCAATTTTTCCTTCATCTACCAAAATTCCCAATGCCGCAGCGGTCATATTTTTACTTACCGAGGCAATGCTAAAAATAGTATTGGCATCTACCGCTTCCCCGCTGCCTAGTTGTTTTTCACCAAAGCCCTTTGCAAAGACCACTTCGCCATCCTTTACAATCCCCACGGCCATTCCTGGAATGTTCCATTCTTTTTGTGCAGCGGCTACCCACGCCTCAAAATTGGGAGGCAGGGATTCTTGTGCGGAAAGGGAATAATGATAAACACTAACAAATAAAAAAAGTACTAAAAAGTACCAATTAAAAATAATTCTTGTCATGGATATAGGGTTTTGGCCAAATATACCCACAACTTTAGACTATTCCATTGATATACCTGAAACTTGCCCATGGCAAGGAAACCATACAATATTTACCCAGATGATTAGCGACTCGCTATTTTTAGACGTATATTAATGGTATAAACACAGGAAACAAACCAATACATTGATTGTGACAGCACTCATCTAACCCCATTTATTGCAGGAATAGCATATATCCCTTTTTAAATAAACAAATAGGACCGGTATGCATTTGTTTAAACAGCCAACGAAAATTCCATAATTGTAAAAAATGTTAGAAACATGAGTAAGAAAACATTTGGAACGCTAGCCGGAGTTTTTACACCCACAACCTTAACCATACTTGGGGTAATAATGTACATCCGCCAACCATGGGTGGTGGGTAATGCTGGTATTGTTGGTGCGTTAGCAATTCTTTTAATTTCTGTGGCCATAACATTAACTACAGCATTAAGTTTATCTTCAATTACTACCAATGTACGTATTGGTGCTGGTGGTGCTTTTAGCATCATCTCAAAATCATTGGGATTAGAAATTGGGGGCGCTATAGGCATTCCATTTTACATAGCCCAAGCTTTGGCTGTGGCCATGTATATTTTTGGGTTTAGAGAAGGGTTGGTTTCCATTTTGCCTAATTTAAATCCATTGGTACTAGATGTGGTTATTTTTTCACTGGTAATGACAATAGCATTTATAAGTACCAGTTTTGCTTTTAAAATTCAGTATGTAATCCTTGGGATTATTGTCCTGTCTTTAATTTCCATCTATGGGGCCCTTTTTGTGAGCGATTTAAACTACGATTTTGAGTTGTTTGGCAACTATCCAGGATCTATAGAGAATAATTTTGAAGGAACCTCCTTTTGGGTTGTTTTTGCGGTGTTTTTCCCTGCTGTGACAGGGGTAATGGCTGGCGCTAATATGTCTGGGGATCTCACCAGTCCACGGAAAAGCATTCCTAAGGGCACTATTTCGGCGGTAATCTTAACCACATTTGTTTATATAAGTTTAATATTCGTGGCAGCACTCCTAGCAACTCCCGAAGAATTAACCTCCAACTATAATTTGTTTATAGACAAAGCCCTTTTTAGCCCCATAGTACTAGCAGGTTTATTGGGCGCTACACTTTCATCAGCTTTAGGGTCATTTATAGGTGCTCCGCGAATTTTACTTGCATTGGCAGAAAAGGGTATATTACCTAAAAGCAGGGAACTGGCAAAAACGTCCAAAAAAGGGGAGCCAATCAATTCTATGCTAATAACTGCCGTTATCGTATTTATAGGAATTTCATTGCGCGATTTAAATACGATTGCTCCTATTCTCACTATGTTTTTTATGATTACCTATGCCATGGTAAATATTGTTGTACTTGTAGAACAATCCTTGAATTTACCCAGTTATAGGCCCACCTTAAAAGTACCGCTATTTGTACCTGCAATAGGTGCCTTTGGATCTATCGCGATTATGTTTGTAATTAATGTTATTGTCGCCTTAACATCCCTCATATTAATTTTCATCTTTTATTTCTATCTGGTAAATTTAAAATTGAAATCCGAAGCAGGTGATTCCAGAAGTGGTCTTTTTACAGCGCTTGCAGAGTGGGCCACAAAAAAGTCGAGTAACCTGAGCCCTCAAAAGGAAGTTAGATCTTGGCGTCCCGATCTTTTAATTCCAATGACCATGCCGAAGGAAATAAGAAGCTCGTACAAGCTAATTCACTCCATTGTTCATCCCAATGGTTCCATAAAAATACTGGCGTTGTTTAATGAGAATCCAGAAGAACAGCGAAATATTGAGTTGTTTTTGAAAAATGCTTCACAGAAATACAAAGAAAATGGGATTTCTGTTTCTTATGCATTTGTTGAAAATAGAGAACTTAACACCACTATTAATATCAGCATGCAATCTTTGAATGCCGCTTTTTTTAAACCCAATATTATTTTTGTTAGTGTTGATACCGGACATGCTGACCTAGATTTTTACGACAAGCTAATATCGGATGTTAAAAAGAATAATTTTGGAATGATTATATACATTCCGTATTCCACAGCTAGCTTAGCCATTGAGAAAAACATCAACCTCTGGTTAACCAAGGTTCCCTCTAATTGGAAAGAGACTTTCAACATCGGAAACAATGATTTATCAACTCTTCTTGCGCTTCTAATTTGCAAGAATTGGAAGGGTGAAATTGATGCCTTTGTGGTGGATAATAATCCAAATTTAAAATTCTCGGAAACAGATATAGAAGACCTTAAATCCATGATTAGGTTCCCTAAGAAGACCACTATTAATTTTGCGGAGGGGGATCTTCTGGAGAACGTTAAAAAATACCGCAATGCCGATGTAAACCTATTTAGCGTTGATGTCGGCATGTCCACTGCCGATATGATTACCATAGTGTACGAGTCTAGAGTATCCGGTATTTTCTGCGTAGATTCTACTTTGGAAAATGTTTTGGTGTAGCAAATTCACTTCTATTTAATTCCGCTTTTTATTGTCAAAATGGGAAGTCAATATTAATAATTAGGGAAGAACAAGCTAGATGAAACATAGTTGGCAAGCGTTAAAAAACAAAGGCTCCTTTATTTCTGGAGCCTCTGATTAGTTTAACTCAATTATTAGGACAAATTTGCAAACACCCTAGAAACTAGCCTAGGGCCTAAATTTTCGTCTCAGCCCTTATTTGCAGCAGCGCCATAAAGGAGCAACAAGGTATTTTATTTCTTGCTCCTTGCACACGTTTTTGTCAATTACACCCATAACGATGGTACTTCATTGGTAGGGGAAAATATCTCTGGGTTTTAATAATAATAATAATAGCTACGCCTTTTCAATTGTTTTTAGATTCCCATGGCCAGATTCCAATGCCTCTCCTTGATTCTCATCCAATAGTTTCTCCCATTTTTCCAGCATGGGTTGTTCGCGTTCAAAATCCCTATACTCATCCGGGCTCATAATCGGTATGCCTGTAATTATGGGGTACACCCGATTACAGCTGGCACAAGACAGTATTCCTTCCAAAATATTATCTTCTTCATCTTTCGTAACCACCCTAAGGTTTAGATCCGATTTATCAAAAGGGCAGCATAATTTCTCTATAGTCTCTAATCTCATTTTATTTACTTTAAGTATTTATGGTATCCCGCGATGGCCTTTTCAGGGTTTTCTGCATTCATAATCCCCGAAATCACTGCAATACCGTCGTATTTTAATTTTTCCAGTTTATCAATAGTTTCCAGATCGATACCTCCAGCCAAGAAGAGCAGTTTATTAAAAATTTCTCTTGCTTTTTCTACGGTCTCGTGCGATACTATTTCACAATCCCCAGCACTAGAAGAAGGGAACATGGAGCAAAAGGAAATATAATCTACCCGGTTATTGGCGGCCCATCGGACCTCGTCCAAATTATTTCCGCAGGTAAGCCCCACAAGAAAGCTCCTAGGGATTTCACTTACTATGCTATCCAAGTTGTGTGGTCTCTGATCAAAATGAACCCCATCCAAGTTCAGCGATTTAAGGTATTCCCATCGATTATTGATAAGCACAGGGGTTTTATGTACTGTACATAAGGCACTTATTTTTTGAATTAGCCCCTCCACATTGGAAACATTTTTAAAATTATCCCATATCTGAACAGCAGCCAATCCCTTGGTGAGCCCTAACTGAAGTTTATTTAATAAGGCCTGCTCTTCCATAGTAGGATCTATCACTAAATAGAGTCCCGATTTAATAGTGCGTGTATTCATAGTTATTTCCATTCCAATTGCAATGCCTTATAAAAAGCCTCCCAGTAGGGATCTTTTTGATTATAAAGAACCTCCGTTGTCCTTCCTTCTTCCTGTAGCCGTATTCCCTTTTCTTTTTCGGTTAGCTCTCCCACTTGGGCACAGGGAATATTATGGCTCTCCAGCTGTCCTATCACCTTTGGCACCGCTTCTTTCTTACAGCTTATTATCATGGCGCCTGCCCCGATACTATACCGGGGATCAATATTGAAAACCTCACATACTTTGGACTGGGTCTCCCTGACTGGCAATTTCTCATTGTCAATGAGTGCTCCGTTACCCGAGGCTACGGCCATTTCATAGATAGCCCCCAACACGCCGCCTTCGGTTACATCGTGCATGGCAGAAATAACCCCATCCCCTTTCGCCGCCATTAACCCATCTTTCATCACGGAAATATCATAAAAGGACTCACAGGCCTTATGGTAATTCTCTTTACCAACCCTGTTTTTCACGGTTTCCGGAAAGCTTTTTGCCAAAATAGCGGCAGAAGAAATAGCACAACTCTTGGTTACTAGAATGGCATCGCCAACATTGGCAGATTGAGAGGTAAGCAACAGATCTTCCTTAGCCACGGTAATAAAGGTGGCACTCCCGGCAATGGTAGAATTTTGTCCTTCAATAAAACCAGTATGTCCACCTGTAATGGCTATCCCCAGCGCTGAGCAATATTGGTGGATATAATCCCAATAGACCTGGAAATCCTTATTTGAAAAGTTGGCGGACAGGTTTAATACAAATTGTCCGTACATAGGCGAGCATCCCGTAGTGGCTATATCATTCGCTGCCAGTTGAACGGACAGCCAAGCAGACTCTTGTAACCCAAGGGATGGAATTAGGGACAGGGGATCACTGGCCATCGCCATGGCAAGTCCATTTGGCATGCCCACTACGGATACATCTACCCCAAATTGAGGTCCTACGGTCACCTCCTGTCTTTCCTTCCCGCATCTATTGGCAATAAATTTCTTGAAATCCGAGTGAACTATTTTTCCCAATTGCGTGCTCATACGGTATCGTTAAATTTTACATACAGTGCAAAGAAATCACCAATGGGCACATTCCATTTTTGCACGGGAAACCATTTAGGGAGTCCGGTCGCCGTCCATTCAATGGAATAGTCCCTACCTTCCAATGCTTCCGCTATAGTAGCTATTAGTCGTTGAGGGGTGTAGAAGGTGGCGGTTACGTAGAATTCGTTCTTCCCAAAAAGCTGTTGTGTTCTACGCCTGATCAATTTGGGGGTATTGCGGTTCATCATTCCCATAATAATACCGTGCCTACCCACCCTGGCTGCTTCACGCAGAACTTTTACAGGATCTTTATAATATTCAAAAGTGGTAATAAAGGCTAGGGCATCAAAGGTGTTATCCTTAAACGGCAAATAATGGGAATCTGCCATTACCAGGTCACCCTCGAAGCGGTGTAAGGCCTGTGCAAGCATAAATGGCGAAATATCCCCTCCGGTAGCATGGATTCCTATATCTTTCCACCACCTTGTAAAACGGGTGGTACCGCAGCCAAATTCCAGAAGGGTCTTTACACGTTTGTCCTTGGAGATAAGTTGTTCCAGGATATTCTTCTGCCAAACTTCGGCCCGCTTATAGGGCCCCTCGTAGTATTCTTCGTAAGTATCTGTGTATTTCCGATTAAAAAACCATTCGGTCCTACCTTGCCAAGTTTTAGTTTTTTCGGGAACGAGTTCTTGATTTACTTTCTTTATTTCCATTGTAATAATTTTTTAAAAAATTAAAACCATCCAAATGGAGCCAATAGCATGGAGCAATGGAAATAAAGCATCCTAAGTCTGCATCCCTACGTTGGCATTATCCAAATCAGGTTCTTGGGTATGATCTCAGTCCTGAATGCTTCAGAACACCCCACGCATTTAAGTGCCCAAGTTACTCAAATATTTTGAACTAAGAATTGAACTGCTAATTATAGGAGTTCCGATAGATACCGTTATGGAAAAGGATATAGGGAAAGTCAGGGAAATTGGAAATAGACCAAAATTGAGTAGGAAGGTAGCCATTATTTGGCTACCTGTCCTCTTTCACCAAAGTACATACGGGGGCTCATATAACTCAATTCCTTAACGATTATCCAGCTTAAAATTTCCCATAACCTATCGGTAACCCTCCTACTTCATCTCATTTTCGGATAATAAGTACTACTTCCTATTAAAACACTTCCTAAATAGTAAACAAAGTCTTACATTGGTAGATTCTATAAGATTTATATAAACTTAATGGAGAAGACTTCACTTGGGAACCTGGCAAAGAAAATAAAGGGAATTTATTAGGTACCACTAGAATTCTAGATGGTTATATTGACGATAAATCTTGGGATGGTTCGCCAATTTCATTAGAAGATGGTATTTTATCAAAAGATGGTTGGTATCTTTTAGATGATACTGATTGGAACTGGGTTTTAGAAACCTAAAATAAAACGAAACTAGACTGATATTTTTTGCTTATGGTAACGATAATGAAAAGGCTCCAAAAGATTACACTTCAATTGCAGGAAAGTGTCAAAAAACAATCTTTATTCAATCTTTAATTTTGGGTGTCCCAGAGCGGAAGTCAAGAGGTTTGTTCAAATCGCGATTCCGATTTCCGGTAGTATTCATTAGAACATACTTTATTTTTTGCTCTGGCCTGTTCGCTGTGATGGCATCGCACAATCTATGGGTGGCATCCGCCACCAGTTTTCTAGGCTGGCCATAGATACCCTTCCAGGTCATGTTATGTCCGAGGCAGCTTACAATTGAATGGCATTCATCAACAAGTTCGGTCATTTCAGTATCGCTTAACTCTAATAGGCTTGCTAAAATGATATGTAAGCGCTGATTGCCCTTTCAAGATTCGGGCAGTTTTTCAGGAGACCTGACCACCACCTTCACATTATTTCCTTTTGCGAGCAATTGTGCTACCAACTGTCTTCCTGTGGCACCACTTGCACCTACTACTAAAATTCTCATGGAATAGATTTAAAAATAATCCTATGTTATGAAGCATTATTTTGCTTACGCAAAATTTTTACAATACGATTGATTACGATTTCCGATAAATTCCATTCATATCCCGCAAAATCCGTGGTGTTTATGAATTGAACGACCACGGTATCCATGTCTTCATAATATTCTGCGAGACTTTGATACCCAGGGACCAGGCCTCCATGCTCGTACTCATAAATAGTGGAATAGATTTCCTGTTCGCCTTCTTCAAATACAGAACCATCGTTCAATGCCCTGAGAAATATGCCCACGTCTTCGGCTGTGGCCAACATTCCGTTTTCGTTTGTCTTAAAATCTTTGTCAATGCCCACGTAATAACCGCTCATCACATCGTCTATATTTACTTCCTCAAGGGAAAAGTAGGTGTTATTTAGCCCAAGGGGTATCAGAATTTCTTCCTTGATATACTGTTCATGACCATACCCTAAAATTTTATCGATTATCTGGCGGAGCAATAAATAGTTGGTGTTTGAGTACTCATAGCCTTGATCAGGCTCAAAACTTGCGGGCAGATCTAAAGCAAATTCCAGTGCCCTTTTTCCATTTTCCTGTTCGTTCTCCCAATAGGCGGGATTATCGGTAAAATTGGGAATACCACTTCGGTGTTGAACCATGGATCGGAGGGTGATCTTATTGGCATTTTCAATCCTACCAACCAATTCAGGAAAATAATCCGCGAGTGTCCCATCTAAAGACAAGCGTTTGCTCATGACCAGTTTGGAAATGGCAACGGCAGTATAGAGTTTGCTAATGCTTGCTATTTTGAACAATGCATTGGGGTCTGCCGGTATTTTGTTATCACGGTCTTTCCAACCGCCTACATAGAACGCTGGTGGTTTACCCCCTTCATCCACATAAACGATCATCCCATCAAAGCCATGACCAATCGCTTCATCTACTTGTTCTTGAACCGTATCCGGAAGGGGCAAGATCCATGCCTTTACCAAAATCCATGGCACAAAGAATAAGGAAATTGCCGTGCCTAATAATAATACAATCCTAAATAGTTGTTTGGTTGGTTTATTTCTCATTTTTGTTAGTGTTGATTGCTTTTGCCTTAATTGCCCGTCATTTATTTTTTTTGTGGAAACGTTCAACTACCACATTGTTAGAGGTGTTTTATTTTACAGATGCCAAGTTTTCCAAATACCTTAATGCAGAAGCCATAAGATTCTTTCTGTTCCTTGCCTTTTCATTAAAAGAAACCAAAGTCTCCCTTTCCAACTTTCGTCCCTTAATAAAAACGCTGGTTGGATTTTCAAGAGTTGACAATGTCAGTAGTGGGTTATTCTCCAATAGTAATAAATTAGCGATTTTACCTTCTTCAATGGTTCCTAATGAATTCAAGATGTCGTGGGTTGTAGAAGCATTAACCGTGGCTGTTTTCAATACTTCGTAATTGGAAAGACCTGCTTCTTTGTAAAATTTCAGTTCCTTATGAATTGAGAATCCCGGAAGGGTAACCCCAATACCTGCGTCGGTGCCGCAAATAATTTTTACGCCTGCCTCGTGTAGCTTTTTTACAATGGTCAAATGAAAATCATGCTGACTTTTGATTCGATCAATGGTTTTGGCATTCTCCTGTTTGGCAATAAACCAGCGCTCAAATTGGTTCTTGCTATCTACCATTCTAATCAAGGGATTCATATATGTTAAGTTTTTAGTTTCCAGAATGGAATCGTTCATCATCATCTGATAAATGTTATTAAATACGGTAATGGTTGGGCAATATATAGCGTCTTTGTAATCCGCAATAGTGTCAATGATTGGTCTTAATTTTAGCGTATCCAAATCAAAATTTAAAGGTTGCTGTACGATGTCCTCAGCATGTTCTATAGATTTGATCTGCGGATTTAAATGGTAAGAAAACGGAACCTTTTGAGAAGGATGTGCAACAATGTCCATATCTGAAATCCTAGCCTGAATTAAAACGGCATCAAATAAATGTTTTGGAAGACCGTTATAGGTTTTGATAAAGTCGTAACCACTTTCCTTATAAGCTTTAATTTTTTCTTGGGCTTCATCGGGTAAATACAGGTTAAGGTTATCATCTCCAATAAATTCCGGTCCAGTTAGTTTAGGACCTGTAGTGAAAAAAGATGGTGATACTATTTCATTGGACTCGATCTCTTTCTTTAACCTTAGATGCATGGGCATACCCCATAAGTTTCTTACAGCGGTAACCCCATTGGACAAGTATATCCCCAATTCGTACTTATCCCAAACATGAACATGCATATCGATAAGACCTGGCGTTAGATAGCGGTTTTTTGCATCCAGAATTTGAATGTCATCGACCTGAATTGTATCCGCAATTTTATTAATGATGCCATCTTTTATGTATACCATTTTGTTGATCAAAACCGTATCTATATTCATAGGTAGGACATTGACGTTGGTAATTAGATAAGTGTCATTGAATGTTGGTTCGTCCTTATCGATTTTAAGATAGCTGGTTTTTCGTGAATCAATCCAAAGTATCATCAGTGCAGTTATTGCCATTGCACCAATGAGTGCTATGAAAATTTTCAATAAACGCTTAAATATTTTCATTTGTATAAGATGTAAATTTTAAAGATTTCTCTCTGTGAAGAGATCTATTTCTTCGATGATGCTTTCCCCTAACTCCCTTAATTTATTATACAAAATAATCATAGTATCAAACTGCCAAGCTGCTAGGCTAATGACGTTCCTATAGGGGGCTGAGGCCGTGTAGGCCGCGAAATCCTCCAAGTATTCAGCTTGCGTTGTTGCCCTATTATTTAGGGAATCTGGGGGTACAAAAGCGAAAGCGAGCATCAAAGACCTATCGAACTGGGTGGAAAGATACGCCTGCTGACTTTTTGCATAATCATTATAACTTTTTTCGCTTGCTGCAATTTCGTCTATTAAACTATGGTATCTGATTAAAAGGGAATCCAGGGGCGTATTGTTGATCTTGCCAAAATAGTTTGAATTTATTAACGCTTCATACCCTCCTGCATTCGGTTTGAAATATAAATCTGCAAAGGCGAACCCACTAGACATAAGAAGGATAAGATTCTGGTCTTCTGTCTTATCCAAGATACTTGCACGGGCCTTTTTACAAAGCTCGGCTATTTGTGTTCTACCTCTTGTTATGGAGTCTAGTTTATAAAGGTCTTCTATGGTGTGGGACTTAATTTTAACTAAATACTCTTTTAGCGCCTTGTTATCCTTTTTGGCCTGATTCCAATTGTTGATCTGTAATGCAATCAGAATCCCAATTACAACAAGTGCAATTTCGCCAAAAGCGTATTTTAAATACTTCCCTGTCTTATTATTCCCGATTAAGTTGTAGCGTATTTTTCGAAAGACTTTCATTTTTGTTTGCGGATTTCAAGGGTTGCCTTCACACAATCAAAGCATTGGTTTTGAAGCATATAATGAACTTAAAGTTACGATATTCTTTTTTCAGGTATAGCCTTGAAGTTCGGATCTTTAGATTTTTTTTGAGACCAATTTAGCCCAAACAATGGCCTTAAGAAAGCAATTCTCCGAAGGATGAACTCATAAAAAAGATAGCATAAGAGCATCGTAAACACTGTAATTGCAATGAATTTTAGGAGAACGGGCATATCCATTGGTAAAAAAACCATGGCCCCAGCGTACAATACCACCATGTGAATAATGTATATAGGATAGGCCGCCTTGCTTAAGTAGCTCAGTATTTTGCTTGGCCTATTCAAATACCTATAACCCATCCCAAATACCCCATAAATCCAAGAATTAGATTCAATGGCCATAAGATATCCGGGAGCTTCTGTTGCAAACACAAAGTATCTGAATCCATACAGAACAGTAGCTAACCCAATATATAGCCATCGCCATTTTAAAACGGTTTGCCAGAATGATTGGCCGCAATACACAAATATAAAACCAAAGAAGAAGGCCAGCAGGCCTAGGGAAAATCCATGCCAGGTCTCTGCATACAAGGCGAAGAGTGGAGGTTTAACTACCAGCGCTTCTACAACAAAAAACAGGGTAATACCTAAGGGCCCACTAGGGGTACTCATTATGGTAGACAGCCATCTTCTAAACCTTCCGTTCTCTTTCCTTTTCAGATACAAAAACAACGGTAGTAATAAGAGTACATAGGCGAAAATATTCCCTAAGAACCATAAATGGCCTGCATGCGGAAAGTAGCCCAAGGGTATATCGTAATACTTCTGAAAGATAAACATATGTAAAGTGGTTATGGCCACAAAGCCGAAAGCGAAGGGTAAAAGAATTCGCTTGGTCCGTTCCATAAGCAATTGCTTCCAGGTTCTCTTTCGCATGGCAAAATAAAGTCCCATTCCCGAGACGAAGAACAATAGGGGGATTCTCCACACATTGAGCATGGTCATCGGTTTCCATAACCCCTCTAAGAATTCATCACTTCTAACAAATCCTATAAGCATGGCCCAAGGTTGAAAAATGATGGCTATGTGATAGATGAGTAGTAGACCAATAGCAATGACCCTGAGCCAATCTATATCGTGTCTTCTTTCTGTTTTCATTCTTGTATTGGTTTAGGGTTTATTACTGCAACATCATGGCAATGACCGGACGGGTTTTTTCAATTTCGGTCAAATCTATTTGCATGCCAAGCGGGGCCAGTTGTTGCCGTAGCATTTCATAGATGGGTTTTACCTCGGCATAGGGACCCATTATCGATTCTCTTGGGGTCATTCCAAAGTTGTTTTTTGCAGTCTTGTCTGCCTTGGCATCCATTAGCATTTGAACAACCTCTATCCTACAAAAGAACGCGGCAGTATGCAGAGCCGTGGCACCATCCTTATTTTTAACAGTTAAATCGGCCCCGGCATCGATAAGTTCTTGGGCAATCTTAATTTTACCAAAGCTCGAGGCAGTAATTAGGGGTGTAGAACCACTCATAGCATCTTTTATATTTAAATCCGTTCCTGCTTTGATATGTTGTTTAACCGCCTCCAAATTATCAGAAAGTACTGCAGTGTGAAGATCGATTTTCGGTTTAGCGACCACAGATTTAGTTTCACCATTAATGGTAGTCTCCGCTTTTGTTTTGTTGTTGGATTGACCGCATGCTGAGGTAAGCACAAGAAGAACTATTGACATGTATTTCAAGGTTCTTATTGAAGCAATTCTAACTGTTTTTCTCATGGCTATTTTATTTAATTCTAATAGGTATTCGTAAATCTTGGATTTCATGCTGTTAAATTTTTAAATTGTTTGTTATAATTTTATTGTTATAAAAGCGCCATAGAAATTGAAACAACTCCTATGAGCTATTGGTAGAACTAATCAAATTGCTTCACAAATAGAAGGATAGACTTTGATGAGGGCCTATCCTTTATCCAACCCTTTGAGGTAGGATTCTTAAGGAAGGTAATGTCTCCATGCTGCGCAACGGATTCTCTTGCTGCTCTTTAAGTGGTAAAAGAAATTGAACCTTCTAGATTCCGTTGGCGATTGACCTGCCTTTCCAGCAGACAGGTTGATAATAGTTTTCATGACTGTGATCTTATTTGACTAATTGTTATTATGAACCGTGATTATCGGTTAAAATTCCTGTATTGTGCCCAATGCGCTCTTTTGGTAGAACGGAATAATGAAAAATACTGTCCTGTTTTGACTTCTGTCGTTGTTCTTGTGAATGATGCTTTCATGATTTTAATTTTAAATTGTTCGTTATAATTTTTGTTGATACAAAGGTTCTAAAGATCTTGAAGCAACAGGTATAAGCTATGCGGAGAACTATGTAAAGTTTCAATGGAGTGTAAAAACTATGGCGCAGTGATATAAATTATGACGCAATTGATGACTTTAAAATACATATGCTGTACTGAAAAACCGCTTATTTGTTTGGATTTTCCCTAAATTTAGAACTGCAAATAAAACCAACATGTCAAACGAATCGGCCAATACATCCACCTTTATTAAACAAGCGGAAGCCCTGATTCTACAACATTTGGCCAATGAGCATTTTGGGGTGTCCGAATTGGCAGATGCTATGAATATGAGCAGGTCCAACCTGTTGCGAAAAATCAAGAAACAAACCCAACTTTCCGCAAGCCAGTTCATTCGTCAAGTCCGTCTTAAAGAAGCAATGGAGCTGCTAAAGGAAGATTCCTTAACCGTTTCCCAAATTTCGCATCAAGTAGGCTTTGGAAGCACCTCCTACTTCATAAAATGTTTTCGGGAATTTTATGGATATTCGCCTGGGGAGATTGGAAAAGGCACTGTAGCGATAGAAACAGAAAAGGTCCGGATCAATTTATTGAAGCGATTCAAATGGATCTTTATTGCTGCAATGACCGTAGTCCTGCTCGTTGTTTCCTTCTTGCTCTTTAATAGAAAGGATGCGCTAGAGAAGATAGAAATTGAAAAATCCATAGCCGTTCTGCCCTTTAAAAATGAAAGTAGCGATTCCACGAACCTTTATTTTGTCAACGGACTTATGGAATCTGCTTTGAATAACCTACAAAAAATAGAAGACCTGCGGGTCATCAGCAGAACCTCGGTAGAGAAATACAGAAATACGGATATGGGCATCCCCGAAATTGCCGAAGAACTGCAGGTAAACTATTTGGTAGAAGGTAGTGGACAACGCGTTGGAAATCAAGTTTTGCTGAATATCCAGTTGATCAAAGCTTCCACGGACACCCCAATCTGGGCAGGACAGTACAATCAGGAAGTTAAAGACATTTTTGAGTTACAGAATGATGTTGCCAGGAAAATTGCGGATGCCATTGCGGCAGTGGTTACACCGGCCGAATTAGAGCAAATGGAGAAAAAACCAACTGAAAATCTTGTGGCTTATGATTACTACCTACAAGCATTGGATCCTTACTATTCGCGTACTAAGGAGGGGTTGGAAAAGGCCATTCCCTTATTTGAAAAGGCCATTGCACAAGATTCAGAATTCGCCCTAGCATATGCCAACATCGCTATTTCATACTATCTTCTAGAAATGTCTCAAAGTGAGAAACAGCACACTGATAAGATAAATAGCTTTGCGGATAAGGCCTTACTTTATGATTCAAAATTAGCTGAAAGCTTGGTCGCCAAGGCTTTTTACTACATTCAAACCAAGGAGTACCAATTAGCTTTACCACATCTTGAAAAGGCGTTGGAGTATAATCCTAATTCTTCTCTGGCGGTACAAATACTTGCGGATTTCTATTATCGTTTGTCTCCTAACACCAACAAATACCTAGAGTACGCCTTAAAAGGGGTTCGTCTTGCTATTGACCGTGATTCCGTCACTCAGAGCTATACGTATCTACAGCTAAGTAATGCCCTGGTGTCATCAGGATTTAAAGAGGAAGCTTTAGAATACATCAATAGGTCGTTGGATTACCATGCCGAAAATTATTTTGCACCACATTTAAAGGCATTTATTCTGTTCGCTAAGGATGGTACTATTGAGAGAACCAGGAATTTGCTTATAAGAGAATGGAATAAGGATACTACTAGGCTGGACATTTTACAGGACATTGGGAAGCTGTACTATATCGAAGAAGATTATAGCAGCGCCTATTTCTATTTTAAAAAATTTGTCAATGTCAGGGAGGCTAATGGTCTCGACATTTATGTGCAGGAAAACGCTAAAATTGCGTTAGTCTATAAAAGCATGGGATTATTTAAAGAAGCTGAGCAACTTTTCAGGGATTATTCAAGGTATTGCGAAGAAGACAAATCTAAATACAAAAGCATTAATCTGGTTTGGAAATACGCCTATGAGGGGAAGATTGATGAAGCTATAGACCAACTCAGAATTTTTTCCGAAGAAGAAAACTACCTGTACTGGTTTTTGTTGATTGAAGATGAACCACTGATTAAATCACTTAAAATACATCCTGATTTTGGGCCCATTATGCAGAAAATAAAAGACAACTTCTGGGAAAATCAAGCTAAGCTGAGAACTTCTTTAGAGAAAAAAGGGCTTATTTAATGGACTTTATTTATAGGAATACCAACGCACCCGCAAAATCGCAAACTGGAAGCTTTTGAGGCAAATTACATCTCTGACAAAAAGAACAGATAAGATTCTGAAACATGGAATTAGCACAGCTCAGAGGGATGAAAAAGATAGGATTTTTCCTGTCGGACTCTCAAATATTTTTGCCTAATTCCAGCATCCCACAACTTTTTGACTTGATCCGAGATTACACTCTACTGACTATTACAGCTTTATGATAGAAATATTATGTTTGCCACAAGAGAAACCAGAAAAAAAGGGATTCCCAAGGTTGCAATGACTGCGTCCAAGGGAATCCCTAAATTCACCTTTAATACTGTAAGTCTTATAGAGCAGTTGCTGTATAAGTAACGGTTTGTTTGTACGCACCCGCTGGCTTTCCTAAGATAGCTGAGGAAGAAGATTTAGCCGCTGGAATCTCATAATTCAAATCAAGTGTCAACGAACTTCCTAAAGGGGCATTTGTAACGATCGTTTGATCACTTGATGACAAGGTTACAGGGGCTGCGGTACCACCCATAGTTCCTCCAGCTGAAACACTAATTGTTAAGACATCTACTGGAATCGTCGCAATAGTACCGTATAGAAAGTCATCTCCTCCTGCCTTTACCTTTACATCAAAATTCTTGGTAGAAGTAACAATCAAAGCGTTTTCTTGGGTTATGGCATCTAGGCCTTCGTTATAGTCCTTCGCAGTAACATAATTAAAATTAATTTCACCTCCACTTGCAACACTTCCAGCATCAATGGAAATTACGTCGGCCAAAGTGATGTTTACTGTAGTAGTTGCCTCTTCTTGCGCCTGAGCCTGGTTAGTTCCGAATACAAAGGCTCCAAGAGCGAAGGCTGCGATTATAATTGAATTTTTCATTTTGTTTGATTTAGGGATTACTATTTACTTTGTTGTCCATTACTTTAGCAGGACACTGCAAAGATAGCGGGGACCTAGAGTAATCTCTGTAGTAGATAATGGAAAGGCGTGTCATAAATAAATGACAAAGGCAATGAAGGGACACCCAATAGTTTGCCCAAATTATTAGTTACTTAAACCATACTAGGTTCCTATTGGGGAGCCAAGGCAGCTCACCATACAATGGCTTTTTTAGGAATAAAGCTGCCTCGCAACCTAAAATTCACAGGTAGAAATTAGGTTGCGAGGCAGTAAGTTTAATTTCTTTGCCGATACGGGCCGGTACTTCCGTTAGGCGGATCTTTGTCCTATCCTCACGGCTGTTGCTCATAGTCCTATGCGAGGGCTTTCCTGTAGTATTTTCTCTTTAGCCAAAAAGAAACCCGTACTAAAAAGATGAGGACCGGCACTTCAACCAAGGGGCCAATTACCCCGGCAAAGGCCTGACCGGAATTTAGCCCAAAAACAGCGATCGCTACCGCTATAGCCAATTCAAAATTGTTACCTGCCGCTGTAAATGAAACCGCTGCATTTTCTTCATAAGAAGCCCCCAAGGCTTTGGTTGCGAAAAAACTTATGATGAACATTAGACTAAAATAGATAATAAGGGGAACGGCAACGATGAATACATCCATTGGAATCTCAACAATTAACTCTCCTTTTAGGGAGAACATAATCACGATCGTAAATAAAAGCGCAATTAAGGTCATTGGCGAAATAGCGGGAATAAATTTTTGGGTGTACCATTCCTCTCCTTTTAACCTTACCAAGATTAACCTGCTTAAGATCCCCATTAAAAAGGGCAACCCTAGATAGATCGCTACGCTTTCTGCGACCGTTCCAATAGAGATGTCCACAATAGCCCCCTCAAATCCAAAATAAGGCGGTAGCACGGTAATAAAGATCCAAGCATAGAAACTATAGGCGAAAACTTGAAAAACACTGTTTAAGGCTACCAGACCTGCACCATATTCGCTATTCCCTTCCGCTAGGTCGTTCCAGACCAGGACCATTGCGATACATCGGGCCAAACCGATTAAAATAACCCCGACCATATATTCTGGATAATCACGTAAAAATGTAATTGCCAACGCAAACATTAAAACGGGACCAATAATCCAATTTAGGATAAGTGAGATGGAAAGGATCCTTGTGTTCCTAAAAACCTTAGGTAACAGGGAATAATCCACTTTGGCCAAGGGTGGATACATCATTAATATCAATCCTATCGCTATGGGAATGTTGGTAGTTCCACTACTGAACGAGTCGATAACACTGGGAAAAGATGGGGAGAAATAGCCAATACCTACGCCCAAGAGCATGGCAATAAATATCCAGAGTGTTAAATAACTATTGAGAAAACTTAATTTTTTTGTCGCCATTTTATGAGTTTAATTGGGAGAAAACATAGAATAATTCGGTTGCAATTTGGAGGCTTCGCTCCTTATATTTTTCTGCTTGTTGCGGTGTGTTGTCAAATGCTTTTGGGTCTTCAAAAGTTATAGGAATGCGTTTTTCTGCACCTGGAACAAATGGACATGCTTCATTTGCTGAATCGCACGTCATAATGGCTACAAATCCAGATCTAGGATTGAATTCGTCATCCAATACCTTTGAAAACCCTATGACTGGATGTTCATTGTCTGCATACTTAATGCTGTAGATTGGATTCTCATTTTTTGAAATTGTCTTTACCTGAAAACCTGAATTTTGCAAAGTTTCCGCAACCATTGGAAAAAGCGCGGTACTTTCTGTACCACCTGAATAACAGAATACATTTTTGATATTGAAATGATACGCTAAAGTTTGTGCCCAAACCTGTGATAAATGACTTCTTCGTGAATTGTGCGTACAGATAAAGTTCATTCTAATTTCTTGTCGGTTTGAAACTTTTGACCGGATAAAATCGATCAGGGGTTGTAAAACCGCTTTGCGTTCCTCTGAAATGGTCTGAGGATGTAGTTTCATAATAACTTGTTCTATTTCGAAAAATAGAGTTGGTTCTGTTGTTTTCATTTTCTTGATTTATAATATTAGCAGCAGCCACCTCCTGGTGTGCAAGTAGAACCATTCTTAATTTCAGATAGTTTTATTTTTGGTTTCTCTACGGGAATGCCGCAATTGTCTTTTGCTAAACAATCGGTCTGTTTATTGGTCAACAAGAATTGATTACCGTCAAAATCAAGTCCGAATTTCCCAATAGTATCACCTTGATATTCCACTTCGATTTCCAGATCATCAATTCCTAAAACGCGTTCGGAAAGCTCTATGATGTCCAATAATTTTTCTGGATGTAACCGGTGATCGTAGTCGTTTGCGTTCCAAAGTTGGAAATTTACCACTTCCTCCTTGCGTACAGTTCCCCCGCAATCTATAAAGTGTTTTGTGATTTTTCCAACCTCGGTAACATGAAAGTTGGCAGGTACCAATGTTCCGTTGGGCAATTGAAAACCTATGGTGCTCATTTCCCTTAATACTGTTTTTACTTCTGAAATTATCATCTATATCGGTTTATTACGATTATACGATTGAAGGCTTGAAAAAAAACCTAACAGCAATCTTGTGCTATAGCTAGGTCTTGGTCTAAAAATTCGGACATAATACGTTTCATTTCCGTCCAATTTTCTTTATCGATGCAGTAGCACACGCTGGTACCCTCTACATTCCCCTTAATTAATCCCAAGTGTCTCAATTCCTTTAAATGCTGTGAAATGGTCGATTGCGCCAGCCCTATTTCGTCGACCAAGTCTCCGCAGACACAGGTATCTATTTTAAATAAGTGCTGTAGAATAGCTACTCTTGCAGGATGGCCAAAGGCTTTGGCAAATAACGCAATTTGCTTTTGGCTGTCCGAATAATTATTCTTTTTATTGATTAACATGTGGGTGTTTTTTTAATCGCAAAAATACGATTAAGCGATCGACCCTCCAAATAAAATTATAAAAATTCATTTATTCCCCGCTAGAACATAGACCGAAAAATGTAGAATTCTTCCTTTACAGATTAACCACAATTTTTGCATAAACACAATAATTGGTCATGATCCACAACCATTGATCATGATCCAAAAAAATGTTTATAAATAGTTTATAAATGGAAATGAAAAAAGGCCTTCAATTTCTTGAAGGCCTTTGTTTACTTAGCGGTCCGGACGGGACTCGAACCCGCGACCCCCTGCGTGACAGGCAGGTATTCTAACCAACTGAACTACCGAACCGTGGCGTTTAGCGAGTGCAAATATACACCCCTTATTCGATTGCACAAACATTTTTCGAAAAAATTTTAATTTTTATGCGAAATTTTTTCTTTCCACCATAAAAGTGTTCATCACCATGGCAAAATCTGCCCGTACATCGACCTCCACATACTTAATTTTGTATTGGGCGCATTTCAGCTTTATCGCGTTAAAATAATGCTGCACCTCCTTTTGATACCCCTCTCTAATAGTATCTGCATACAAATCTACATGGGCACCTGTTTCCATATCCAAAAATCGCTTGGGTGTATTGTCAAAATTAAAGGAAAGCTCCGTTTCCCGATCCATCACATGGAATAATACCACTTGGTGTTTGTTGTACTTTAGATGTTGCAAGGCATCAAAAAGCTTTTCATCATCCACAGTGGTCTGAAACATGTCCGTAAAAAGGATTACGAGGCTGCGTCGCTTTAGTTTTTCCGCAATTAGGTGCAAATAATCATAGGTCTCCGTTTTCTTTGCAGGTGCGTTTTCCTTACTAATCTCACTTAATTTGGCCAACAGCATCCGATGGTGTCTTTCACTACTCTTTTCGGCCGCGTAATAGCTATAACGATCAGAATATACACTTAACCCAACGGCATCGCGCTGTTTTTTTAGTATTTGCATTAAGACGGCCGTGGCAAGCACGCTAAAACCTATTTTATTTAAATTATCCAGTCCCAGTTTTTTTACCTCCGGATAATACATGGAAGCAGAATTGTCCAAAATAATATGGCAACGTAAATTAGTCTCTTCCTCATAGCGCTTGGTGTACAGTTTATCTGTCCTAGCAAAGAGCTTCCAATCTATATGCTTGGTACTTTCCCCCTTGTTATAAATCTTATGCTCTGCAAATTCGGCCGAGAACCCGTGAAAGGGACTTTTGTGAATTCCACTGATAAAGCCTTCCATAATCTGGTTGGCCAATAACTCCAAATTTGGAAATAGCTGGGCTTTCTGTATCTCGGACGATGGGTTCATACTGCTAATATAATGAAGAAACCCGCTTATCGGAAATGTGTACCGTAAAAACCGACACTGTATAAATTAGCCTCCCAGTCCATTCTTGAATCCATCCCACTTGGAAGAATTAATACCAAAAAAAATCCCGCCAAAGGGCAGGATTTTTTTTCAAAGTTTTATGCTTTTGGTTCAACCTCAGCAAGACTACAACAATGCGTCAATAGCATCGGTATATACCTTCTTAGGAGAAACGCCAACTTGTCTGTTTACAATTTCACCATCTTTAAATACCAATACGGTAGGAATATTTCTTACTCCGTATTTAGCGGCAAATTCTTGGTTGGCATCCACGTCCACTTTACCTACAACGGCTTTGCCTTCGTATTCAGCACTTACCTCTTCAATGATAGGTCCTACCATTCTACAAGGTCCGCACCATGCTGCCCAAAAATCTACTACTACTGGTTTGTCACTTTTTAATACTACCTCTTCAAAGGATGCATCTGTTATTTCTAATGCCATGTTTCGTTATTTTAAATATTATACAAACTTAGACAATTATTTTGCCTTTTCCTTACATACTCTTTATTGGTTTTGGTTATGCTGATATCAACAAATCCTATTCCTATATTGCAACCAGCCTACTGCCAACCAAGCGCTTGCAAATCTTGCGAATTAATTCAATTTGTAATTTACATCTTTTTCCCTTAATTGCGTAAGCAGCTCCGTTGAAATATTAATCTTCTGCTTTCTACTGGTCATATCTACCCTTATCTTTTCTTTCATTTCATATACCACAAAGTGCAGCGGATGGTTACCCATATGAGCATCCAGCGTATCCTTTAAGTCACGTATATTATCTTCCTTGAGTTGATCTACATCTATTCTTATGGTCAGTTTTCTGGCAAATGTCTCCATTACATCCTGCAACATCATAATCATATTATACTGCATCCTAGGATCTCCTTTCTTACCAGTATCTCGGTTAACCCATCCTTCCCTGATAAACACTTTAAAATAGGCAAAGGAGTTGATCATTAGGAAATGCCTATACTTCAAATACTCTTCCCCAAAAATTCTAAATTCCAATGAATCGGCATAATCCTCTACAATAAAAGTGGCCCATCCCTTTCCATTTTTGGAAACCCTATGCTGCACATCGGAGATTACCCCTGCAAAGGTTAGCTCTTTGTTTACATGATCGGCCATATTGGCTACTGCGGTGATATTGGCATTGGTAAAAGCCTTGATTTCTACTGCAAAATCATCCAAAGGATGCCCAGATATATATATTCCGACCACTTCTTTTTCCCTTCGGAGTTTCTCCATGGTGCCCCATTCTTCACAAGGTGGCACAACCGGTTCTGGGATCTGCACCTCACTGGCATCCCCAAATAAACTTACTTGGGCCGAGTTTTCGTTCTCTTGAAATTTGTTCCCATAGCGGATCACCTTCTCCAAAAAGGTAATTCCGTCCCCTTCGTCATGGAAATATTGCGCCCTATGGGTATCCCCAAACGAATCGAACCCTCCGGCCAGGGCTAGGTTTTCAAAAGCTCTTTTATTGGCTGCCCGTAGATCGATACGTTTTGCCAGATCAAAAACAGACTTATAAGGTCCATCTTTCCTTCTATGTTCCACTATAGTTTCTACTGCACCGCGGCCCACCCCTTTAATGGCCCCCATTCCAAAACGAACTGCCCCTTCGGCGTTTACGGCAAACTTATAGAACGATTCATTAACGTCTGGTCCTAGTACTTCTAATCCCATACGCTTACACTCCTCCATAAAGAAGGTAACCTGCTTAATATCGTTCATGTTATTGGAAAGCACCGCCGCCATATATTCTGCCGGATAATGCGCTTTTAAATAAGCGGTCTGATAGGCGATATAGGCATAGCAGGTAGAGTGACTCTTGTTAAAGGCATAGGAAGCAAAGGCCTCCCAGTCTTTCCAAATTTTTTCGAGCACCTCCCTAGGGTGACCTCTTTCCTCACCCCCATCCAGAAACTGAGGCTTTAATTTTTCTAGGAGGGCAAAGATCTTTTTCCCCATAGCTTTCCTCAAAACGTCGGCATCACCCTTAGAAAAGCCCGCCAATTTCTGGGACAGCAACATCACCTGCTCCTGATACACGGTAATACCATAGGTCTCCTGTAGGTATTCCTCCATATCGGGCAGGTCATAGGAAATCTCCTCATCCCCATGCTTACGGGCAATAAAGCTAGGAATGTATTCCATTGGCCCTGGTCTGTAAAGGGCGTTCATAGCAATAAGGTCATCAAACACCGTAGGCTTTAGGTCCTTCATGTGTTTCTGCATCCCTGGCGATTCGTACTGGAATACCCCTACGGTCTCCCCCCTCTGGAACAGCTCATAGGTCTTCTGGTCGTCCAAAGGAAAATCGTCTGGCACCAAATCTATCCCGTGTTTGGCCTTTACAATTTTCACCGTATCCTTAATCAGGGTCAAGGTTTTTAATCCCAAGAAATCCATCTTCAGGAGTCCGGCATTCTCAACCACCGAGTTATCGAACTGCGTAACATATAGGTCCGAATCCTTTGCCGTTGCCACGGGAACAAAGTTGGTGATATCGCTAGGGGTAATGATTACCCCACAAGCATGGATTCCGGTATTTCTCACGGACCCCTCTAATATCCTCGCCATTTTTACGGTCTGCCCTTCCAGGTCTTCCCCTTCTGAAATATTGAGCAGCTCATTGATTTTTTCCAGGTCTTCGGACCGGAACTTCTTTTTTAAATCGGCCTCACTAACCCCAAATATCTTACTCAATTTGGACATATTGGGAATCAACTTGGAAATCCTATCGGCATCTCCCAACGGCAGGTCTAATACCCTTGCCGTATCCCGTATAGAAGATTTTGCTGCCATGGTACCGTAGGTAATAATCTGCGCTACCTGGTTGGCACCATATTTTTTAATCACATAATCCATTACACGTCCCCTTCCCTCGTCATCAAAATCGATATCGATATCGGGCATGGACACCCTGTCTGGATTCAAGAACCGCTCAAAAAGCAGGTCGTATTTTAGCGGGTCTATATTGGTAATAGTAAGACAATAGGCTACAACCGAACCCGCTGCAGAACCCCTTCCGGGCCCTACGGAAACATCCATTTTCCTAGCCTCCCGAATAAAGTCTTCCACAATGAGAAAGTACCCTGGATACCCCGAGTTCTCAATAATGGAGAGCTCAAAATCCAGTCGCTCCCTAATCTCATCGGTAATTTCCCCATAGCGCACCTTGGCGCCCTCATAGGTAATATGCCTTAAGTAGGCGTTCTCCCCTCTTTTACCACCATCCTCTTCATCTTGGGCCACCTTAAATTCCTCTGGAATATCGAACTTAGGCAGTAGTACGTCGCGTGCAAGCTCAAAAGGCTCCACCTTATCCACTACCTCTTGGATATTGATGATAGAGTCTGGCAGGTCTTTGAAAGCCTCCTTCATCTGGTCTGCCGACTTAAAATAGTATTCTTGGTTGGGGAGCCCAAATCTATAACCACGTCCCCGCCCGATAGGGGTGGCCTGTTTTTCTCCGTCCTTTACACACAAAAGCACATCATGGGCATCTGCATCTTCTTTAGATCCATAGTAGGTATTATTGGTCGCCACCAATTTCACCTGATGCTTTTTGGCAAAGGCTATTAACACCTGGTTTACCCGGTCTTCGTCTTCCTGCCCATGGCGCATGATTTCGATATATAGGTCATCGCCAAACTGTTCTTTCCACCACAGCAGGGCTTCTTCCGCCTGATTCTCCCCAACGTTCAATATTTTCCCGGGTACTTCCCCATAAAGGTTCCCCGTAAGGACAATCAAGTCTTCCTTGTATTGCTCTATGATCTTACGATCTATTCTAGGCACATAATAAAATCCGTCTGTATAGGCGATAGACGACATTTTGGCCATATTGTGGTATCCTCTTTTATTTTTGGCCAAAATAACGATCTGATACCCGTTGTCCTTCACACTTTTATTGGTATGGTCCTCACAGACATTGAATTCGCAACCCAAAATTGCCTTGATCTCCTGCTCGGTAGGTTCCTCTCCATTCTCCACCGCTTCGGCATTCTTAGCCTTTACTTTGGCATTGTGGGAGTTTACCGCACTCACAAAATGGAAAGCCCCCATCATGTTTCCATGATCGGTAAGCGCTACGGCAGGCATCTTTTCCTGGGCCGCTTTTTGCACCAACTCTGCAACGGACATGGTAGACTGTAATACGGAGAACTGAGAGTGGTTGTGGAGATGTACAAATTGTGCCTCTTCTAGCGCCTTTAAATTCTCCTGAATTTCCTCCTTTGAAACAACCTCAGTATCCTTTGCCCATAGTTTATCGGCAATTTTCTTGGAAGCTTTTTTAAGGTTGATATGCTTTAAACCTATCAGTTGGATCTCCTGCGGATTGGCTTCCGAGAAATTCTTAAAGTAATCTGGCCCCACATCCAATTGCTCCGTGGTGTATTCCTTACGCCTTACCAGCTCTAGAAAACAACGGGTAGTAGCTTCCACATCGGCGGTAGCGTTGTGGGCCTCAGCAAAGGGTTCTCCAAATAGGTATTCATGAAGTTCGGTAAGCGTAGGCAACTTAAAGCGCCCTCCCCTTCCTCCAGGAATCTGACATAACTGGGCGGTATGTTCGGTACAAGTATCAAGCACTGGCAGCTCTTGCAAGCTATTTTCCACTTCGTATCGGTGGAACTCGGCCCCCATAATATTTAGGTCGAACCCCACATTTTGTCCTACCACAAACTTGGCCTTCCCCAGGGCGATATTAAACTTTTCTAAGACCTCGTGTATGGGCACCCCTTGCTCCTGGGCCAATTCGGTAGAAATCCCATGAATCTGCTCTGCGTCATAGGGAATATTAAATCCGTCTGGCTGCACCAAAAAATCCTGACTTTCCACAAGCCTCCCCATTTCATCGTGCAACTGCCAGGCTATCTGGATACATCTCGGCCAGTTATCCACGTCTGTATGCGGCGCATTCCAACGCTTGGGTAATCCTGTGGTCTCGGTATCAAAAATTAGGTACATAGGTTACAGTGAGATTTAAGGTTTATTGTTTAAAGTTAATACTAAAGGATCATCGTCCAATCTTCTGAAAGAAATTCCTTGTATGCTACCAGCTCTGTGCTACTGCATAGGAAGGTCCTCCTTGGCAATTCCTCCTTTGGATACGCCCCGCTGGGCAATATCCTAGACCTTTAGCGTATATCCTAAAAAAACAGCGGGTAAAATTAAGCAAATCCCATGCGCAATAAAAACCGAATTATTCGGAGATGTCTACACGTGCAAAAAGGAGAGCTGTTATCCTCCCTCGTTTTGCCCTTAAAAATGGGGAAATAAAGCAAAATTCAGCATCTAAACAGCATTAAAAGTCTTTGCAGCCCTATTAAGCAGTAGTTTAATGAAAAAATACATTGCAACATCAAATAGAAATATTATATTTGCACCCGCTTTGGAAGAACCAAGCGAAAAAAGAATTAATAATCAGGGGTCGGGCACCCTACAAATTAATGTGATATGCCAGTTAGAATTAGATTACAAAGACACGGAAAAAAAGGAGCTCCATTTTATTGGATCGTAGCTGCGGATTCTCGCGCTAAAAGAGACGGTAAATACTTGGAGAAATTGGGAACCTACAACCCAAACACCAATCCTGCAACCATCGATTTAGATGTAGACGGGGCGGTAAAATGGCTTCACAACGGGGCTCAGCCTTCAGATACAGCCAAAAGAATCCTATCCTACAAGGGAGCACTTCTAAAGCATCATTTAGCAGGTGGAGTACGTAAAGGTGCTTTAACTGAAGAGCAAGCTGAAGAAAAATTCAACGCTTGGGTAGAAGAAAAAGGGAAAAAAGTAGGCTCTAAGGTAGAAGATTTGGCTAAGGCCGAAGCAGAAGCTAAGGAAAAAGCCCTTGCTGCCGAAAAAGAAATTAACGAGAAGAGAGCAGCTGAATTAGCAGCAGCTGAAGCTCCTGCTGAAGAAGAAGCTAGCGAAGAGGCAGCAGCTGAGGATACTGCAGAAGCAACTACAGAAAAGGAATAGTTATCTAGAAGCGATGACAAAGGAAGAGTGTTTTTACCTCGGAAAAATCGTTTCTAAATATAGCTACAAGGGAGAGGTACTCATTAAATTGGATACCGACGAACCCGAATTATACGAAGAATTGGAATCAGTATTTGTTTCTCTTGGAAACAATCTGGTTCCTTTTTTTGTTGAAAAAAGCAGACTCCACCGATCTAGCTTGCTCCGCGTAAGATTTGAAGAAGTGGCCGATGAATCGGATGCCGATAAGGTAATGGGCTCCGAAATTTACTTACCGCTATCCTTCCTTCCCAAACTAAAAGGGAATAAATTCTATTATCACGAAGTAATCGGGTTTGCCATGGAAGACAAAGTCCACGGCAATATTGGAATCATAGAAAGTGTAAATGATAGTACCCCCCAAGCACTATTTGAGGTAAAAAAAGGGGAAAAACAATTACTTATCCCCGTCCGCGATGAGATTATCGTTCAAGTAAATCGCGATGAGAAAACCATATTTGTGGATACCCCAGAAGGTCTTGTAGACCTTTATCTTTCCTAGTAAATTTTATTAGTAGCAGTTTAATAGCCGGTATTTTCCCCAACACCTATCCATAGCCTATAGCTAATTGCGACTGGGACCTCACTCGCCTGCCTATTAGCCACCTCACATTCTCACCCCACCCCTTGATGTCCCATTTAATGGCAATTCCGTATTTTAGCCTAGCACCAAACCAAATAACCCATCATTAAAAACCAACCCTATGTCCCGAACCCTAATTTTAATTCCGCTATTTTTTCTATTACTGTCCTGCGGGGATAAAAAGGAAACTAAAACCAATCCGCCCAACGTAATATTAATTTTCACGGATGACCAGGGGTATCAAGATGTGGGAACCTTTGGATCCCCCGATATAAAAACTCCTCACTTGGACCAGATGGCAAAGGACGGAGTTAAGCTAAGCAGCTTTTATGCAGCACAGGCCGTTTGCTCGGCCTCCAGGGCCGGAATACTCACCGGCTGCTATCCTAACCGGGTTGGCATCCACAACGCCTATATGCCCAATGCCAAAACAGGATTGAACACCAAGGAAACCACCATCGCCAAGATGTTGAAATCCATAGGTTACAGCACCGCCATCTATGGCAAATGGCATTTAGGTGACCATCAGAAATTTATGCCCAATAATCACGGCTTTGATGATTATTTTGGCATTCCCTATTCCAATGATATGTGGCCCCAACACCCCCAACAGGGCCCCGTTTTTAATTTTGGCCCGCTACCCCTTTACGAGAATGAAAAAATACTGGACACCCTAACAGACCAATCGGATCTCACCACCCAAATAACGGAGAGAAGCGTCGCTTTTATCGAGAAAAACAAGGACAAACCCTTTTTCTTATACGTAGCACATCCGCAGCCCCACGTTCCTCTATTTGTATCGGATAAGTTTAAGGGGAAATCTGAAGGCGGACTCTATGGAGATGTCATTATGGAGATCGATTGGTCTGTGGGAGAGATTATCAAGTCCTTAAAAAGAAATGGCCTAGAAGAAAACACGGTAGTCATTTTCACTTCGGACAATGGACCCTGGTTAGCATACGGAAATCACGCAGGAAGCGCACTGCCCTTTAGCCAGGGCAAGGGAACTGCTTGGGAAGGTGGCCAGCGCGAACCTTTTATAATAAAATATCCGGAAAAATTATCCCCCGGCAGAACTATAGATATCCCGGTAATGGCCATTGATATTTTACCCACCATTGCTGAAATTACTGGCGCCCCATTGCCAGAACTACCCATTGACGGAAAAAGCATTTGGCCTGTACTTACAGGGGATAGCACGGAGAGTCCCCAGGAAGCTTACTTCTTTTACTATCGAGTAAACGAGCTTCATGGAGTACGCTATGGTAAGTGGAAAATGTATTTTCCACACACCTACAGAACTATGGATGGGCAAGTACCTGGAGCAGATGGACTCCCAGGAGAATACAAAATGGTTGCCTTGGAAGACATTGCCCTTTACGATGTGGTAGCAGACAAGGCTGAGACCAAGAATGTAACTGCAGACCACCCAGAAGTGGTGAAAAAAATTAGATTACTAGCCAATGATATGCGACAAAAACTAGGCGATTCACTACTAGACTTGGAGGGCTCGGAAAATAGAGAAGTAGGGAGGCTCAATAATTGAAAGCAACCTAAAGCAAATTCATATATATTTGACTTATAGAAAAACACTACTAGCGAAAAAGCTACCTCCACATGAGCAAACCTTTTGTATTTAAACAATTTGAAATAAAACAAGATCGCTGCGCGATGAAAATTGGCACGGATGGCGTACTCTTGGGCGCTTGGACCTCCGTAGACAACTACCCCTCCTCCATTCTAGACATAGGAGCCGGAACAGGGATTATAGCCCTTATGCTGGCGCAGAGAAGCGATGCCGAGATAATTGATGCCCTAGAAATTGATGAAGCGGCCTACGAACAATGCGTGGAGAATTTTGAAGCATCCTCTTGGGGAGATCGTTTATTCTGTTACCACGCAGGCCTAGATGAGTTTGCCAATGAGATAGACGACCAATACGAGCTAATTGTTTCTAACCCACCCTTCTATTCCGAAACGGTTTCCAGTGGCAACCAGTCTAGGGACATGGCACGGCAGAGCGTCTCACTTCCTATTTCCGAACTAATGGAGGGCGTATCTAAACTACTATCTGAAACAGGCCGATTTTCTACCATCATCCCCCATAAAGAAGAACAAGAACTTTTAGCTATAGCCGAGAAATTCCACCTATTCCCAAGCAAAATCACCCATGTACGCGGTACCCCAGCAGCACAGGTGAAACGCAGCCTTTTGGAAATGCAATTTCAAAAAAACAAAATAAGTAGGAAGGAGCTCATTATTGAGAAGGAACGACATTGTTATACGGAAGATTATATTGCATTGACCCAAGACTTTTACCTTAAAATGTAACTGTTAAATGCATTATTGTTATATTTTTACCAGAGTGATTATTTCCTTATGTTTGATTTAAACTTTTGATATGCGACCAGATTTATTTGAATCCCCCGATTACTACCAAATGGACGATCTTTTGTCCGAAGAACATATTTTGGTTCGTGATGCCGCAAGGGCATGGGTAAAACGCGATATCTCCCCTATTATAGAGGAGTATGCCCAAAAGGCAGAATTCCCCAAGCAGATACTTGGTGGACTGGCAGAAATTGGCGCTTTTGGCCCTTACATTCCAGAGGAATATGGTGGCGCGGGACTAGATCAAATAAGTTACGGATTAATTATGCAAGAAATTGAACGTGGAGACAGCGGGGTACGCTCTACTGCCTCCGTACAATCTTCACTGGTAATGTATCCAATTTTCGCTTATGGATCTGAGGAACAACGAAAAAAATACCTCCCAAAATTAGCAAGCGGGGAATTAATGGGCTGTTTTGGACTAACCGAACCCAACCACGGTTCCAATCCCAGTGGTATGGAAACCAAGTTTAAGGACATGGGAGACCATTACCTTTTAAACGGTGCCAAACTCTGGATATCTAACTCTCCTTTCGCGGATATCGCCATTGTATGGGCAAAAAATGAAGAAGGCAGAATCCATGGTCTCATCGTAGAGCGAGGCATGGAAGGCTTTACCACTCCTGAAACCCACAATAAGTGGTCTTTACGTGCCTCGGCAACTGGGGAACTCATCTTTGACAATGTAAAAGTCCCCAAGGAGAACCTCCTACCAAAGAAAAATGGACTTGGCGCCCCCTTGGGTTGCCTAGATTCTGCACGTTACGGAATTGCTTGGGGAGCCATTGGTGCTGCAATGGATTGTTACGATACCGCCTTGCGTTATTCCAAGGAGCGCATCCAATTTGGAAAACCCATAGGGGCCACCCAATTACAACAGAAAAAATTGGCCGAAATGATTACCGAAATCACCAAGGCCCAATTATTAGCATTTAGGTTGGGGCAGTTGAAAAATGAGGGAAAGGCAACCACCGCCCAAATTTCAATGGCCAAACGAAATAATGTAGACATGGCACTTACCATAGCCCGCGAAGCCAGACAAGTACTAGGCGGAATGGGGATTACGGGAGAATACAGCATTATGCGCCATATGATGAATTTGGAGAGTGTAATTACCTATGAGGGCACACATGACATTCACCTACTGATTACGGGAGCAGATATAACCGGGATGCCAGCATTTAAATAGGCCTTATACATTCCTAGATTAAAAACATTGAAGAATTAATGATCTCTTTGTAGGTTTTAAATTCATTCTAATAGCCATAGTTGCCGTCTTTCATGTATTATTTGATACCGGAAGACGGCACTAATTCTTGGAGCCATAGCTAGTATTGGGCTTCAATGGGTACTCTTGGGAGTTCCAAACAAAAGAACCAAATAAAGCAAGCTCCTAAGCCGTAGAACATCTGAGAACTTAGAAAATACCGTATACGGCAGGGGAACGTCAGGGGTAGTAGAAAAGTGCGCTAAACTTTAATGAGGTAATTGGCCAGGTTCTGCTTTAGTTTATCAAAAGACATGGGTTTGGTAAAATAATCGTTCATTCCAACATCCTTGGCCCCTTGTATGGTTTCCTTGGTTACATCGGCAGAGAAGCCAATAATTACAATATCCTTGTTGGTCTTTCTTATTTCCTTAGTAGCCTCAAAACCGTCCATTTCGGGCATATGGACATCCATAAAAACTAGATCGTACTCCCCATTTACCACTGCCTTCACCGCCTCCTTTCCATTGGAAACACAGCTAGAGTGAACCCCAAAATTATCCATGGTTTTTTTCAACACCATCATATTGATCTTATTATCATCTACGATCAAGATCTTAAAACCACTTAAATCTATAGATTCTGGGGAGCGTTCCGCACGTATTTGAGTCACTTCGGAAAGCGGAAAATTAAATTTCAAAATAAATTCCGTCCCTTCATTTTCAACACTGTCCACCTCAATATGTCCTTCCAAAAGCTCTATTAAGATATAGGTGATATACAAGCCCAGCCCACTCCCCTCGTGCTTTTTGGAAATTCCGGAGTCTACCTGTATAAAGCGATCAAAAATGGTTTTCAATTTCTCTTTAGGAATCCCAATACCCGTATCCTTAATACTGATCCTAACTTGCAATTTACGGGCTACCACCTTTTCCGAATAGGACACCTCTATGCTTCCTGCTTCGGTAAACTTTAACGCATTCCTTAATAGGTTGGTGAGTATTTGCCCATACTTCCCCATATCCCCAATTACCTTGCAGTTGTCTTGAGAGCGCACATTTAGCAGCACCTGTAATCCCTTTACCTCCATACTGGGCCTATAGATACTTAGAATACTCCGCAATTCTGCGGAGGGAGAGAACTCTTCCTTGTTAAATTCTATCTTCCCCGATTCTATTTTATCAATTTCCAAGATGTTGTTCACCAGCATCAATAATTTATTGGACGATATATCCATTAGCGAAACACATTCCAAGGACGACTTGTCCAATTCGGATGCTTTAAGGATTTCAATAAAGCCTAAAATGGCATTCAATGGCGTACGTATTTCGTGGCTCATATTGGAAACGAACTCCGTTTTAGCTTTGGAAGCCTTTTCGGCCTTCAATTGTTCTTTCCTAATAGTTGCGTTTAGATCATTGAGCTTTGCATTTAATTCCCTAAACCTACCATTCTCCCTACGGGAAACCAGGTAGAAATAGATCATGGAACTAGTAAGCACGGACAGTAATATCCCAAATATTAAATCGCTATAGGCTTCTCTTCTTTGCGCCTGAAGTATATTGATATCGCTTGGCATCAAGGAAAAGGTCCAATGCTGTCCGTCTAGTTCGTCTACTAAGTACGACTTCTCATATACCAGCTCGTCCTCAAAATATTCCGGATTTGGGTTGTTATAACGGTAGAATTCGGTCCCCTCATCGTCTTTCATTACGATGGAAAAATCGTTCATTCCCGTAGTAAGCTGATTAAATGGAACGGTAAAATCCATACCAGCGGTGATGGTTCCCTGAAAAGCGCCATTGAAGAATACGGGTACATCCACCAAAAAGACTCTTCCCCCTTGGGTCAAGGGAATCCAGGAGGTGATATTGGTAGAGGAATCTTTTACGTGGCGAGACCACCCGTCTTTTCTAGGATGCCTTGAAATATCCAAACCGATAGCCGCCTCGTTGCCCGCTAGCGGGGTAATTTTTCTTATGATCATGGTGCTATCAATCCATTGCACAAACTTAAAGGAGGGGTTTTGTGCTAAGATAAGGGCCGCATCCTCCTCCCAATAGTCGAAGTACCCTCCATTGGTCATCTCAATGCGCTCCTTTAAGTTTTCTAAGGCCGCGATGTCATCTTCACAAGAAGACAGGAACTCCTTAAATCTAAAATATCCATTGGTGTCTACCCTATGCTGCAATAATTCCTTATGCCCATCCAAGGAACTATTCCACAACAGGATAACCACAGTAAGCAGCCCCAGAAAAACAATGGTAGGTAAGAGTAATGGCTTTGAAGTGAATCTAATGGTCATATTTTTATTTGGGGTCGACACAATGTTATCGCTAAAATGCAATAATACAGGCACAAAGATACTACTGATCCAAGAAATGTTCCTTATCGTCAATAAGAAAATTTCCCTTGGATTGATTGTAGGCCCAGTTTAATAAAGGAAAAACACGCCATTTTATTAACCGCGGTTTTAGAGGATTAGTCCGGGAAAACTTACACAAACCACCTATTTGGATGCTGGTCTAATTCTTAATATCCACTAAAATAATTCTCGGGTTTGTGGATAAACTTTTTTGAAAACACATATCTTTGTTAAAAACCATAAATTTTATATACAATATGTCTTTCGTAGATCTTTACAGTAGTGGTGCCCACAGAAGAAATTTAGCCCATTTTGCGGCTATTGCGACCTTGGCTGCTGTTGACGGAGAAGTTAATGAGGAGGAAAAACAATTACTAGACCGTTTTGCCCAAAAATTGGATATTACCGAGGAGGAATACAAGGAGGTTATGAAGGCCGAAAACAAATATCCCATTAATCCTCCTACAAGTGCAGAAGAACGCTTGGAAAGACTTTTCGATCTTTTTAGAATTATTTTTGCAGACCATGTTATAGAGGAGGAAGAACGCAATTTAATCACCAAATATGCGATAGGCCTGGGTTATAAATCTGAAGCTGCCGAAATTATTATACAAAAATCCATTGATATTTTTAGCGGAAAGATAAGTCTGGAGGACTATATCTACCTCTTAAAGCATTAGAACAAGCACAAGGAATTAAAAAAAAGGAGCCCCAGGGCTCCTTTTTTTATGCCTGCTGCATAAATTCCTCTGCTTTCTCTACCATTTTCCGACTGCCACAAAAGAAGGGCACGCGTTGATGTAATTCGGTGGGTTTTATATCCATAATAGCCCTATAGCCATCACTGGCTTTTCCCTTGGCCTGTTCAGCAAGAAATGCCATGGGGTTACATTCGTACAACAGTCGCAGCTTCCCCTCTGCCGCAACACTGCTTTTGGGATAGATGTAGATCCCTCCCTTAATCATATTCCTGTGAAAATCGGAAACCAAGGATCCGATATATCGGGAAGTGTAGGGCCTATCCCCCTCTTCCTTTTGGCAGTATTTAATATAATCCTTCACACCTTGTGGAAAATGCACATAATTGCCCTCATTTATAGAATATATCCTTCCTGTCTCCGGAAATTCCATTTTGGGGTGCGAAAGGTAAAAAGTCCCCAAAGCCGGATTTAGGGTAAATCCATTTACCCCGTCCCCAGTAGTATAGACTAACATGGTAGAAGTTCCGTAAACAATATAACCCGCAGCAATCTGATTTCTACCAGGCTGTAAGAAGTCTTCCAAGGTAACCGGGGTACCCAAAGGGGTAATACGCCTATAGATAGAAAAGATGGTCCCCACGGACACATTAACATCAATATTGGAAGAACCATCCAAGGGATCGATAAGCACAATATATTTGTTTTGATTTTTATTATCGTTGCTGTTGATACAGATAAAACTATCCTCCTCCTCGGAAGCGATTCCACATACTATCTCCCTATTCGTAAGGGTCTGAATGAATTTATCATTAGCCAGAACATCTAGCTTTTGCTGTTCCTCCCCCTGAATATTAGTATCCCCTACATTCCCGATTATATCTATTAAACCGGCTTTATTTACCTCGTGGTTTACTACTTTTGCAGCTAGTCTTAGGGCATTTATCAATTTGGACAGCTCTCCCGAAGAGTAGGGAAAAGAAGACTGGTTTTCAATGATGAACTCTCCAAGCGTGGTGTTTTTCTGAACCATGGTTTGTGTTGTTTATTTAAGCACAAATATCGGTTAATTTGTGAAACTACAACGTTTTCGTGAATTATTGTTTTTTAATTTTTATAACTTTGTGTTTTATTTGTAACAATTATGAAGTATAGTATTCGTGACGCACAGGCCGATGATATGGCCCAGGTACATCAGCTGATCAAGGAATTGGCGGTATTTGAGAAGGAGGAGGATGCCGTAGAGGTTACCGTAGAAGACCTTAAGCGCGATGGATTTGGCTCAGAAAAGCTATTTCATTGTTACGTGGCCGAATCTGAAGGGGATATTGTAGGTATGGCGCTATTATTTAAGCGGTATTCTACATGGAAAGGCCCCATCATTCATTTGGAAGATCTGATAGTGACGGAAAAGATGAGAGGCAGTGGTTTAGGAACCGCCTTACTGACCAAGGTAGTGGAGCACGGCAAGAAATTGGGCGTTAAACGTATTAATTGGGAGGTATTGGATTGGAACGAAAATGCCATAGCGCTGTATGAAAGTAAAGGTGCCCAAGTGAAACGCGATTGGAATGTGGTGCATTTGGACGAAAAAGGAATTGAAACATTTTTAGAAAGGATATGAGGGTTTTTAAGTTTGGGGGAGCATCGGTAAAAGATGCAGCAGGAGTAAGGAACGTTGTTAATGTTTTACAACAGGTTGGACACGAAAATACATTGGTAGTGGTATCGGCCATGGGCAAAACCACCAATGCCATGGAGGTAATCGTAAATGCTTATTTTAAGGATAAGGCGGCTATACAGTCTAGTATCCAGGAGGTCTATAATTACCACACCTCTATCCTTAAAGACCTATTTCCCAATGACCAGCATCCCGTATACGGGAGTGTGAAAACACTTTTTGACGAGGTACAAGGATTTTTAGCATGGAACAAATCCCCAAAACACAGCTTTGTCTATGATCAAGTGGTGGGTTATGGCGAATTGCTGTCCTCTACCATCCTAAGCGCCTACTTTAATGAGATAGGAATCACCAATACTTGGTTAGATGTAAGGAACCTTATTAAGACCAACGACGACTATAGAGATGCGCAAATAGACTGGGAGCAGACGCAGGAAAATGTGACGAAATTGGTAGATAAGCGTAAACTGAATATTACCCAAGGATTTTTAGGTAGTGACGAGAATAATTTCACCACTACCTTAGGAAGGGAGGGCTCGGATTATACGGCCGCCATCCTAGCCTACTGCCTCAATGCCAATGAAGTAACCATCTGGAAAGATGTCCCTGGGGTGCTCAATGCAGATCCCAGGTATTTTGAAAATGCCGAACTACTCAACAGCATTTCTTACCGCGAAGCGATAGAACTAGCCTTTTATGGAGCTTCGGTAATTCACCCAAAAACCCTACAACCCTTACAGAGAAAGGAGATACCGCTTCACGTAAAATCCTTTATCAACCCGTTAGACAAAGGGACTACCGTTGGAAAGGGCGTAGGAATAGAACCAAAAGTACCTTGTTTTATCCTAAAGAAGGACCAGGTATTAATGAAATTGTCGTCCTTGGATTTCTCCTTTATCGTAGAAGACAGCATTAGCGAATTGTTTAAAATGCTGCACGATCATCAGATGAAGGTAGACCTTATACAGAGCTCTGCCATTAGCTTCTCCGTCTGTGTAGATAACAAGTTTGGCAAACTGGAAAGTTTATTGAGCCATTTAAAGGGACGCTTCAAGGTAACCTGCCACGAAGGAGTATCACTTTATACCATTAGGCATTTCAATAAAGAAGCCGTAGACTCGCTACAGAACGGAAGGGAAGTACTATTAGAGCAGCGAGGTAGAGAAACCTTGCAGTTGGTAGTTAAACAAAATTAGCAAGATATGGACCTTCCTGTTATTTAAAGGGCGGACTTATGGGTTTTTCCCTATCTTAGTGGTGACCAAATTTCAATAATACATGGGTTTAGTAACCGCAAAAGAAGTAGCTAAGGCGATACATCTTCAAAACTATGGTTTTCTTGGAACATTTGTAGGGTGGTTGCTCATGCGAGTAACCAAAATAGCCAGTATCAATCGTTTCTACGATCGCCACCAGCACTTAGATGGTGTTGCCTTTTTGGATGCCATATTAGATGAGTACAAAATAAAATTTGAAATCCCTGAAGAAGATTTTAAACGCCTTCCAAAAGACGGAAGCTATATCACTATCTCCAACCACCCTTTAGGCGGGATAGATGGGGTATTGCTATTAAAACTGCTGTTACACCAGCGGTCCGACTTTAAGATTATTGCCAACTTTCTATTAAATCGTATAGAACCCTTGGCGCCCTTTATCCTCCCGGTAAATCCTTTTGAAAACCACAAGGATGCCAAAAGCAGCTTAGTAGGATTTAAAAATGCCTTAAAACATTTACAGGAAGGACATCCATTAGGAATATTCCCTGCGGGGGAAGTATCCACCTATAGGGATGGAAAACTAATTGTAGACCGCCCATGGGAAGAGGCTGCCTTAAAGTTAATCCGTAGGGCCGAAGTACCGGTGGTACCTATCTATTTTCATGCAAAGAACAGTAGGATGTTTTACACCCTGTCCAAAATCAGTGATGTCTTTCGCACTGCAAAACTCCCCTCTGAGCTTACTACTCAAAAGAAGCGGGTGATAAAAGTACGAATAGGGAAACCAATTTCCGTAAAGACCCAAAAAGAACAGGCGACCTTAGCAGATTTTACGGAGTTACTACGTCGTAAAACCTATATGCTTTCCAATGCTTATGAGAAGGAGAGTTTATTACATCAACTTCCCACCAGTTTAAAAATTCCAAAAGCCCCCAGAAAGATTGCAGAGGCCGTTGGGACCGAGGTAATTTTAGAGGACATCAATAGGCTACGGGAGATGGACTGCAGACTTTTGCAGAGTAAAAACTACGAGGTTTTCCTAGCCAAGGCCTCAGATATGCCTTTTGTGCTACAAGAAATTGGAAGGCAGCGAGAGGTTACTTTTAGAGCTATTGGCGAAGGCACCAATAATTCCATAGACCTGGATGAGTTTGACAATTACTACCGCCATCTCTTTCTTTGGGATGACCAAGCACAAGTAATTGTAGGAGCCTATAGAATGGGAATGGGGTCCGAAATTTTTGCTGAACACGGCATCAACGGATTTTATCTACAAGACCTGTTTCGCTTTGAGCCAGAACTCTATAGCATGATGCAGCAATCCATAGAAATGGGAAGAGCTTATATCATCAGTGAATATCAGCAAAAACCCATGCCTTTGTTTCTGCTATGGAAAGGAATTGTACATACTACCCTACGTTTCCCCGATCATAAATACTTGATTGGCGGGGTGAGTATTAGCAACCAATTTTCCAATTTCTCCAAGTCCTTGATGATAGAGTTTATGAAAAGCAACTACTGGGATCCTTATGTGGCGCAATACATTCGCCCCAAAAAAGCGTTTAAGGTTAAACTGAAAGACGCAGACAAGGAGTTTATTTTTGATGAGACTGCTGCGGATTTAAATAAGTTTGACAAGCTAATTGAGGAAGTGGAACCCGGAAGCCTACGCTTACCGGTATTAATAAAAAAATACATTAAGCAGAATGCCAAGGTTGTGGCCTTTAATGTAGACCCCCTCTTTAACAATTCCGTGGACGGACTTATGTATATTAAGATCGCCGATCTTCCGGAAGGAACTGTAAAGCCCGTAATGGAGGAATTTCAGGCCGAGTTGGAGCGCAAATTGGCGGAGGGACAACAGATGGAAGAAAGTAACTTAAAACCTTAACACCGAGGCCCTATAGGACTATCACCACTCTTAAACTAGTCTACCACAAAAAAATGCATAAAAAAAGCCAGTGATGTAGTATCACTGGCTTTTTTAAAATAGTTTTTTGAGTTTAGAACCAAGGCTTTTTACCAACTTGATAGGTATTATAAAATTCTTCGTCTGTCTTGGTGAGATAGATAATTCCTTCTATAATTCCGATAACTGCGGTAGCCATTACAATAAAGCTCCCAACAATTAGACACATGGTAGCATAGCCAATTATAGTGCTCACCAATAGTATGATCCCTTCCTTTTGATAGCCCAACAAGAATTTATGGACTCCCAATTGACCAAAAATAATGGCGAGGACTCCCACTAACACCTTTTTATTTTCTCCACCGGCACTAGCCAAGCCTTCTTTAAACTCATTGGCTGTTTTTTTGGCTTCATCACCTATATTTTTTGCGGATTCCTTACTCTCCTGGGAGAATTCCTTTGCCGATTCCTTAGCGTTGTCAAAAGCATCTTTGGCTTTATCATCTTTATCTTTGTTGTCTTCTGTCATGGTTGTGTTGGTAATTTAGATTATTAATAATTTAAAGGGTCGAACAATAAATATAACGATTAAATTTAACAATTATTTTCAACTTACAAAAACGCCTTATCCACTGGCTCCCAAAGCTCTAATTTATTGCCATCCGGATCTAAGATCCATCCAAATTTACCATAGTCGTAGGTTTCCATCTCTCCCACTACCGTTACCCCCTCCTCTTTTAAAACTTCTAGGAGTTCTTCTAGGTTTTCTACCCTAAAATTCATCATAAAAGTAGACTCACTAGGTTTAAAATAGGTAGTATCGTCTTTCATGGGACTCCACTGGGTACTACAATCGTTCCCCTCCTTGTCTTTCCACCAGAAGGTACAGCCGTATTGATCGGTATTTAAGCCTAGGTGTTTGTTATACCAGGATTTTACCTTGTCCGGGTCCTTTGTTTTAAAGAAAAATCCGCCCAATCCTGTTACTCTTTTTTTCATCTCGGTTGGTTATAATTTATAGTAGATAGCTTGACTTTCAATTATCTTTTACCCTCAATTTTCTCCTGGTACAGGGCAACCCACTCCTCCATCGTCATCTTGGAACAAAGTTCCCCAATAAGAGCGTAGGGGATAGTTTTCATATTCTTAAACCGGATACAGCTTTTCCCCATATCTGGCTTGGTGCTTAGGTGTTTGGGATACTCGCCCAGAAACCAATGTAACAGCTCCTCACTGGCATAAACCCCCATATGGTATACCGCCACAAAATTCTTTTGGGAAGCCAGACTCATAAAAGGAAGGGGAAGTTTGGGATCGCAATGATACCCCTTTGGATATTGGGAATGCGGTACCACGTAGCCCAACATACCATAACTTATCTGCTCTTCAAAGCCGGGAGGCAGGTTATCCAAGACAACCTGCCTTAGCTTACTTAACACCAGTTTGCGGTCTTCGGGAAGCTGTTCTAAATATTCCGTTGGGGAATTTGCCTGATATTGCACACCTTGGTTTTAGGGTTATTCCTTAAAGTTAGGAAAATTTTCCACAACTTTATCTACCACTGTCTGTGCTAATTTCACCTTACTCTCCACGGTCCACCCTGCCACATGGGGCGAAAGCAGTACATTTTCTGCTTCTATTAGGTAATTGAAAGCTGGAGGCAGCGCCGCATCATCGAACATATCCTCAAAGGACTTCTTTTCGTATTCCAACACATCCAATCCGGCTCCCAACACCTTACCGTCTTTTAGGGCGGCTACTAGATCTTCCGTTACTACGCATTTACCCCTAGCGGTATTAAAAAGCCAAATAGGGTTTTTAAACCCCTCTAGAAATTCTGTATTCACCATGTTTATGGTAGTTGGGGTCTGTGGCACATGAAGACTTACAATTTGGGATCGTTGTTTAAATTCCATGATACCTACCTGCCTGGCATTGGCATCCCCTACTCCCCCCACAATATCATAGCAGATAACCTCCACATCAAAACCTCTGAGTTTTTTGGCAAATGCCTTTCCCATATTACCATACCCAATAATTCCAACGGTTTTTCCATCGAGCTCCAGTCCCCTATTCCCTTCTCGGTCCCACGTACCGCTTCGCACCTCTTTATCTGCCTTGTTCAACTTATTAAAAAGGGATAAAATCATTCCTAGGGTATGTTCTCCCACTGCATTTCGGTTTCCTTCTGGGGCTGCAGCTAAGAATATCCCCCTGTCTTTTGCGTATTTGGTATCTATATTTTCTAGTCCAGCTCCCAACCGACCAATAAATTTTAAGTTGGTAGCCTTATCCAAAAACTGTTGGTCCAAGGTAAACCTACTGCGAATGATAATGCCGTCATAGGCGGCAATTTTATTTTCCACCTCCTCTTTGGTGGAGGTGTAATCTTCATGGTTTTCAAAGCCGTGGGCGGCAAACTGCTCCATGATTAATGGATGGTTAACATCTAGATGAAGTACTTTCATAGGTAGTTTATTTTTTATGGTTGTTTGTCTTCGGTTGTTTCTCTAATATAGTTTAGCGCTCGCCAATTCTTGGTAGCTGCCCCCTTTACGGATGTAAAACCATCAATTTAGGCTAGTAATAAACACCCTTGTGGCTGCACTAGGGATTGCAGCAAGCTACCGTGTAGCGCGGAAAGCCCGACACCGCCCTAAGCGGTGGAGTGCCCTAAAAATTTAAAATATGCTTGGCGATGGTAAAATAGATCAATATTCCCAAAACGTCATTGCTGGTGGTTATAAACGGCCCGGTGGCAATGGCAGGGTCTATCCCCCGCTTGTTAAGAAATATGGGGATAAAGGTGCCGATAACCGCCGCGTTTACAATTACGCTCACCAGGGCCACCCCGATGGTGATAGACACCATATAACTGGTGTTAAAGCCAAAATGACTGATCAGGATAAAGATTAAAGCCAGTGCCAATCCGTTTACCAGCCCCAGCAAGAGTTCTTTTCCTAGACGGCCCAGCAAATCCCCTTTCTTAATGGTATCATTGGCCAGACCCTGCACCACAATCGCCGAGGATTGCACCCCCACGTTCCCCGCAGTTGCCTGCATAAGCGGTATAAAGGCCAACAAAATGGGGAATTTGACAAAAGCGCCCTCGTAAACGTTGATTATACTTGCGGCCCCAATACCGCCCATCATCCCGATAAACAGCCATGGCAAACGGGCTCGGGTAAGGTCTAGGATGCTGTCATCTGCCTCTACATCCTGCGAAATACCTGCTGCTAACTGGTAATCCTTTTCGGCTTCCTCCCTAATGACGTCTACAATATCATCAATGGTAATCCTACCTACCAATCTGCCTATCTCATCGATCACCGGAATAGCTTCCAAGTCGTATTTAGACATAATCCTAGCAACCTCATCGGGCCGTTCGTTCACATTTACGTAATCTACCTTTGGGATATACACGTCCTTAATATTGGCTTTGGTAGAAGTTGTAAGCAGATCCTTTAGGGAGAGTCTGCCCTTTAATTTCCCTTCATCATCTACTACGTAAATGGAATGCACCCGGGTCACATTTTCTGCCTGCGCCCTCATTTCCTTCACACAGGTAAGCACGTTCCAATTCTCATTTACCTTCACCAACTCCTTCGCCATGAGTCCACCTGCAGAATGCTCATCGTATCGCAGCAGGTCTACAATATCCTTGGCGTGTTCCTTATCCTCCAGTTCAGAAATTACTTCCTGGATCATATTTTTGGGAAGCTCGCCAATGATATCTACCGCGTCATCGGTATCCAATTCATTTAACTCCTCCGCAATTTCCTTGGAAGAAAGGTTACCCAAAATGGCTTCCCTTACATCCTCATCGAGCTCAGTTAGGGTTTCCGAAGTTTTTTCGGTATCCAGTAATTTTATTAGATAGGTGGCATGATCCTCATCTAGCTCATTCATCAACTCTGCCACATCAGCATAGTGCACATCTACCAAAAGGGCAGTAATGGCCGCATCCTGCTGATTTTCTATGAGCTTTTCTATCTCATCTACAAATTCTTCGGTGAGTTTAAACGGTGTCATCCTGTATTTTCTTTGTCAACGCAATAAAATCGGTAACAGTCATTTGCTCGGGTCTGTACCCCAACATACCATCTTCCTTAAGAACATCGGAAAGGTTAAACACCTTTAAACTGTTCCGCAATGTTTTTCTGCGTTGGTTAAAAGCGGTTTTTACCACTCTTTTAAATAGTTTTTCATCCACCCCCAATTCAAGGTCGGCTTTCCTAGTTAACCGCAATACGCCCGAATCTACCTTAGGCGGGGGGTCAAAGACCTGTGGGGGAACGGTAAACAAGTATTCCGCATCGTAAAATGCCTGCACCAGTACAGAGAGAATTCCGTAGGCTTTGCTCCCATTGTTTTCACAGATACGCTCTGCCACCTCTTTTTGGAACATCCCTGAAAACTCGGGGATATACTCCTTGTAGTCCAGCATTTTAAAAACAATCTGGGAAGAGATGTTATAAGGGAAATTACCAGTTATGGCAAATTGCTCCTCTCCAAAGAGGCTTTTTAGATCGTATTTTAGGAAGTCGGCCTCCAGGACCTTAAAACTCCCATTGGGGTGTTTAGATTTTTGGTATTCCAATGAAAAGCTTTGGTTGAGATATTCAATGGACTCCCGGTCCAAATCCATCGCTACCAAATCTATATTCTTTTCTAACAGATATTTAGTGAGCACCCCGGTTCCCGGACCAATTTCAATCACATTCCGCACTCCCTGCAAGCGAAGCGTATCTCCAATATCTTTTGCTATAGCCTCATCCTTAAGAAAGTGCTGTCCCAGATGTTTCTTTGCCTTTACGGGGCCTTGTTCCTTCCTAGGCCTTGTAGGTGTACCTTGGGGTCTATATGTTTTTTTCGCCTTTTTGCTCATGTAGAAAAGTTGGAGTTTTATTAATGTTCACCTACCACGGCCAATTCTGTCCTAAAGGTGACAAACTTACCTCCAAAAAGTGACATTCCTTTACTACGTAGTCGCTCCGCATCTTCGGCATAGTATCTTTCCAAGGTTTCTTTAGAGTCTGTGGTGTATTGCACGGAAAATGTATGTCCGCCCATCTCTTCCTCTACCATCACCCTGGTCATTAATGCCTTGGAGAATTTCCCCGTTGCCAGCATTTCCGGAATATGGGTTTCCTGCATCCATTTTAGCCAGTCCTCCTTAATGGATTCTTCTATGTTTATGGTAACGTTATATATGTACATCTTATTATTTTATGCTTCCGGGGAAGCGAATTCCTATTTAATTTACGGGAGTCTATAGTAGGGATGGGTTATAACTCCCATTGACCTCCAATCCCTGTGTGCTCCACTAATTAATGCGGTCTCCCCGCAATTCCCTATAGTATTTCCTTGCTCGGGGAAAGAAATAACTATCCTGATGGTTAAAAATAATTTGCTCATAATGGGATTTAGCCTTGATAGGATTATCCAATACGGTACGGTACAGTTCTGCCAAGGCAAAATGGGCATCGTCTGCCAAGATATCCTGGCCATAAAATTCCACAATTTTCAGATAATTATATTCTGCTTTCCCATATTCTTTTAACTCAGTTAATATATCCCCTTGTTTCAGCAAGGCTTCATCCTCTATTTTCTCGCCCTTATGATTTTTCAATATTTCGTCTAGCAACAGCACGGCCTCCGTCTTTTTATTCTGGTAATTTAGAAAACTGGCCCTGGCGTATTTTTTTAAGGCCGTCTGGGTAGCGTCTTCCAAAGAGTTGTCTGCAATAAGCAAACTCAATTGCATGGCATCGTTGGCAATCAACTGGGAAGTAGCTGCCCGCAATACTTTTAATTGTGTTAGGGCCCAATCAAAATCCCCTTTATAAAAACTGGTCTGGGCCACTTTAAAGCGGGCTTCCTGTCCCAACACATCATTCTTTAAGTCGCGCTGAATTTGGGAATAGTAGATTAAAGCGCGATTAAATTCTTGGTTGTACACCAAAATATCTCCCAGCGTATTTTTTACATAGGCTTGCCCATAGTTGTTTAAAGGTAGCTCCATACATTGTTCCAAGATCGCTATAGCCGGGCCTGGCTGGTCTCGCTTAAAAGTCAGGAATTCTGCATACGCAATCTGCAGGGACAAGGTTTCTATCTTAAGTCCGTACTCTGCTACTAATTGGGCATATTTCTTTTCTACAGCCTGTAGCTTCTTATCATCTGCATCCTTTAATTCCAGTTCAATCAGATTCAACTGGGCGTCTAACACCACTCCTAGGTTACTGCTAGTAGCTTCAATAAAAGAATATACTTCTGTTGCCACATCAAATTCCTGTTCTTCCATGGCCATTTTCCCCAATCCCTGTAATCGCTGCAACGATTTTTCCTCGCTACGCCTATAGATGGCCCGTTCTTGACCAAAGGCACTACGGTATTCCTTTTGTTGCACAAAGAGCCAACTCAATAGTTCGTTCCAAAGCACGTTGGGATGTTGCTGTGCATTTTGTAAAAGGATGCGTTTAAATTTTAGATTATTGGGATGCTCGGCATCGGAGGTGATAAAATCGCTTATACTGCGAAGCACATTGGTCGTAGACACCCTGGTGTTGCCAATTAACTCTAGGTACGATTTAAACATCATCTCTATATTGCCCTGTTCCCCATAGATTCTTGCTATTTGAAAATTGAAATTCTGAGCCGGGTTTAATTCCATGGCGCGGGAAAAAGCCTTTAGGGCATAGTCCAACAATACGTATTGTTGAAATTTATAACCGATGCCATAGCCAAAGTTTGGGTGCTTTTCTAATTCTGCAAGGGCGCGATCGTAATTCTCGGTAGCCTTTTCCTGCATACCCTGCAGCGCATAATTTCGGCCCAGCTCTATAAAAACCGTTGGGTACTGATTTCCGGCACCAATAAGCTGTTGCAGCAATTCTTCCGCCTTATGATACTGCTCCAATTCCTGATAGCAGGCGATTAGCTGTTCCCTATAATCCGTACGATGCGGATTTTTGTCCACCAGCTTCTCATAAAATACCATGGCCTTGTCAAAATCCCCCTCCTCAAAATACTGTCTTGCCAGAAAGTCTTCTTGTGAAAAGGCCGACAGGGAACAAAAAAAGATAAAAATGAGGAAAATGGTTCGCACTGTTACTTTTTTATCAAAGATACGTAGAATGAACAAAGTGAATGGCAGCTATTGTTGGCATTTTTAACACAAAGCACAATTAGCAGGCATTTAGGACCGTAAAGAGCCCTGGAAATTGCTTACACGTCTCCTATTAGATTAGAATTGCCCCCGGCATGCATCCGAGGGCAGTTTATAATAAGGAGGGCTACTCATAGATGCCCTTACGTTTTCAACTTAGCGCTACAACCCCTTGTATGGGCTTGGCGCTTCTCCGCTCCTTTTTAGGAATTAGGAAAGTGAATAGCGCCACACCGCTGTAGTTATTGGAAGCTTAACAACCAAGGTACCTACCGACTAATAACTATTTAGTCTATTCTATCAAAGCCCGTATAGGGTCTTAGCACCTCTGGAATTTCGATTCCATTTTCGGTCTGGTAATTCTCCAATATTCCTGCCAACACTCTAGGCAAGGCTAGGGAGCTTCCGTTAAGCGTATGTGCCAACTGCATTTTTCCATTCTCGTCCCTAAAACGGAGTTTTAAGCGGTTAGATTGGAAGGTTTCAAAATTGGAGACCGAGCTAATTTCCAACCAACGGTCCTGTGCTGTGGAGAACACTTCAAAATCGAAGGTCAAAGCCGAGGTAAAACCAAGGTCTCCTCCACAAAGTCGGAGTATCCTGTAAGGAAGTTTCAATTCCCTTAGAATTCCTTTTACGTGTTCTACCATCCCGTCCAAGGCCTCATAGGATTTTTGAGGATGTTCTACGCGTACCAATTCTACCTTATCAAATTGATGCAATCTATTCAACCCTCTTACATGGGCTCCATAGCTACCCGCTTCTCTCCTAAAACAGGGAGTGTACGCGGTATAGGTGAACGGCAGGGCAGCTTCCGAAACAATCTCATCCCTAAAAAGGTTGGTAATTGGGACTTCTGAAGTCGGAATTAGGTAAAGGTCATCTGCACCTATATGATACATTTGCCCTTCCTTGTCTGGCAATTGTCCCGTTCCATAGCCCGAAGCTTCGTTTACCAAATGCGGAACCTGTATCTCCTGATACCCCGCCTCGGTATTTTTATCCAAAAAATAGGCAATCAAAGCTCTTTGGAGTTTAGCTCCCTTCCCTTTATACACGGGGAAACCTGCTCCAGTAACCTTAGCGCCCAGCTCAAAATCTATGATGTCGTATTTTTTTGCCAGCTCCCAATGAGGAAGTGCATTTGCTACCAATACAGGAATATCCCCTTCCTTAAAAATCTCTTCATTGTCTTCCTCAGAATTCCCTGCGGGTACGGAAGGATGTGGAATATTCGGAATTTGGTAAAGCAAATCTTGCAATTCCTTGGCCGTGTTCGCAAGTGAGTCCTGCAATTCTTTAGCCTCTTCCTTTAGTTTTCCGGTACGTTCCTTAAGCGCATTGGCCTCTTCTGCCTTACCACTTTTGTATAGCCCCCCAATTTCTTTGGACAGCTTATTGGACGTAGCCAAGGTATTGTCCAGACGAGTCTGAGCTGCCCTTCGCTCTTCATCTAACTGAAGCACCTTATCCAAAAGTGGAAGCGCCGCTATATTGCGTTTTGCCAACGCCGCTATCATCCGTTCCTTATCTTCGCGTATCGCCTGTAACTGTAGCATGAATTCTATTTTTTGGAGGTCAAATTTAAGCTTAATTGGAGAAGGAATCAATTTATTGCTAGAACAATTTGTTCTGCTCTACTATGGAAGGTAGATTCCCCCTAAAAACCATACTTTCTTATTGGCCCTAGAAGAAGGTCTTTACTGCTTTGGAGGCAGTATCCAGGGATTATGGCAAAAATAGTTCCACCGCACCTCGGCTAAGTCTGTCTCAGGATCTATAAAGGGCTGCTTGGGCTTCCCATTTACCCCTACGTTGGCATCCACAAATACCGAGACCTCTATCCCCTCTGCCTTATACTCCCGTTTTAAATACTGGGCAAACTGCCACATAAAATCTGGATAACTGGCTACCTTCCGCTGTTGGGCTTTGGTTAAATAGGTGTTTAAATCTACCAAATAAACATCGTTCGTAGCCTTATTCACCACCCTATAGGTGGCCATTCCCTCCCTGCTTCGCAACATCATCCTCCAACTCATCCTATGCCCCTCCTCGGTCCACAACACATCTCCCTTAATAAAATGATGCCTTACCGGAAGTATTAATTGCACCAAAAGATAAAGACCCCAAAGGGCAACAATCCAATTTCTATCAGGCGGCGCCACAGACACCACCTCCAAATAAGGGGCTTTCTTCTTTAAAAAGAGCTTTCGTATTACCTCTGGCGGAAAGAAGAATACGGTAAAAGCCAATGCCAAATAGGGAAATATCCCAATTTGAAAAATTATGGAATTGAATAGGTGGAAAAAGAAGGAGGCAATAAAGGCCCACTTCCTTGTGGGTTTCCAAAGCAGGGCGGGAACAATCAACAGATCGAAAAGGAATCCGGAAACACCTATAAACTGATGCAAGCTAGTATTTTGCAACCAATGACCCACCACGGGGTAATGCGCCTTTCCTTTAAAGAGAATTTCAATCACACTAAAGTCTAACCAATCCCCATACAGCTTAGCGATAGCCGCATAGGTATATACGATGAGCAACTGAAGTACAATTACCCATTTCACATAAGCATACATGCTATGCGCTCGGATCCTAGGATGACGTTTTGCATCTAGTGAATAGTCCTTATGCGCCGGTAAAAAGAACATCATACCGGAAATGAGCAACAACAGGTAGTAATGGTTGTTATAAGCCGTTTTCTGCATAAAATACACGCCGGCCCATAGGATGGTAAAGCTAAGGACGCTTATGCGGTATTTATATCCCAACGCAATACAGATCCCTAGGGTGCCCATGGCAAAGAAATAGAAATACATGCCAAATCCCGGCAAGGGCTGCAGCCATTCTATACCTATAAAAGAAAAGGTAAAGCTAGGGTCTATCAAATTGCGTTTCACCCATCCGGTAAGTATAGCCCCATAGCATTCAAAGCTCACCAATACGCCAAACAACATCCGAAAAACAACTAGCGGACTGTTATCTATCTTGGTGAACAGGAATCGTTCTAGCATTATTTGGGAATTAAGGAGAGGGAGGTTTCCCTATCTTTTCCCAACTGTATCTTTAAAGCTTCCAAGGAGTCAAACTTATATTCGTCCCGTATACGATCTACGATATCTATCTGAATAAGCCTTCCGTAGAGATCCTGGTCAAAATCGAAAAAATTAATTTCAATGCTGCGTTTGGTCCCTGCAACGGTGGGGTTTACCCCGATATTCATCATCCCGTAGACCTTTTTTCCATCTAGGACACTACTAACCACGTATACCCCATTTTTGGGGATCAACTTATACTCTTCGGCAATGGATAGGTTTGCGGTTGGGAAATCTAACTTTCTTCCCAGTCCTTTCCCCTTTACCACGGTACCCGTAAGCATATATTGATACCCTAAATAATTATTGGCCGTACGTACATCCCCCGCTTCCAAGGCCTTTCGTATTTTGGTAGAACTCACGGAAACATCGTCTATTTCTTGGGCCGATATTTCTTCCACCTTAAAGTCTAACGCCTCCCCGAATGAAATGAGATCATTGATATTGGCATTCCTATTCCGTCCGAAGCGATGGTCATAACCGATGATTATTTTCTTCACTTTTAGCTCGTTCACCAGTATATCCCGAACGAATTCCGTTGCAGATAAGCGAGAAAAATCCCTGGTGAAGGGATGGATAATCAGGTAATCTAGCCCCAAGGATCTAAGTATTTTAATCTTTTCATCTATGGTATTCAGGAGTTGTATAGACACATCTTGCTGCAAAACCATTCTTGGATGTGGAAAGAAAGTGAGGACGGTAGATTTTAGTCCCAGATCTTTGGCGTTTTTTATAAGTCGCTCCAATATCTTTCGATGACCTACATGAACACCGTCAAAAGTGCCAATCGTAATGGCGGTGGAATGCGCTTTATCGTACCTAGAGATGCCTTGAACTGTTATCACAAATTGAAATAATAAAAAATCCTATCTTTGAGTATGTACTAATATCTTGTTGATGGTTGTAAAATTACGCCTTGTTTTATCAATATCCATATTTTTTCTCAGCTTTTACGGGGCGGCACAATCTCCCTATTGGATAAAATCAGGTTCCTACAGCCAAAACACCCAACAGCAAGTAGTACCCTTAGAGGTTAAAAACGCCCAAATTTTCACACTAGATTCCCGTGTTTTTGGGGACCAATTACAGGCTACCATGGCTAGCAAGGGCAAAAAGACCTTGGCCTTCCCAAATGCAGCGGGGGAACTTACCTCCTTCCAAATTGAAGAGGCTTCCGTATTCTCACCAGTCCTGGCACAAAAATATCCAGCAATTAAATCGTACATAGGCCATAGCCTAGATGCTTCCGGAGACCGCATACGTTTTAGCGTATCCCATAAGGGACTTCAGAGCATGATTATCCATGGCAATGGGCAGCCTGCCACCTTTATGCAAAAAACCTCTCGCGCCAACAATGAGTATATGGTTTACAGGAGGGAGGATACCTATAGAATGAATACGGATTTTATCTGCGACACCCAATCTGTCACGGGACCAGAAAAAAGAATTTCCTCTCAGAAATTAGTAGATGGCCAGGAACTGCGAAAATACAGGGTGGCCATTTCCGCTACTGGGGAATACACGGCCTACCACGGGGGAACGGTTGCGGACGCCCTTGCAGGAATAAATGCGACCCTAACCCGTGTCAATGAAGTTTTTGAGCGCGACCTAGGGGTGCGGTTAGAACTGGTAGCAGCAACAGAACAGGTAATCTACCTCAACAAGGATACAGACCCCTATGGGGTGAATTTAAATTCTGAGGTGCAACACACCTTAACCACGGTAGTAGGGCCAGAAAATTACGATGTAGGACACCTTTTCCATAAAGACTTCAATGGAGGAAATGCCGGATTTATAGCCTCTGCATGCATCGATTCCAGGAAAGGAAGTGCCTACTCCTCTGGGAGTATGCCTGAAGGGGATATGTTTGACCTGGATTTTGTGGCCCATGAATTTGGACACCAGTTTGGGGCCAACCACACCTGGTCCTATGAATCTGAAGGCACCTTAGTGCAGGCGGAGCCGGGAAGCGGCACTACCATTATGGGATACGCAGGCATATCGGGAAAAAACAATGTGGCCTTGAAGGGGGACGATTATTTTCATTATTACAGCATTCTACAAATACTAGATTACATAGAAACGGCCAATTGCGGGGAAGTTATCCCTATTACCAACAACCCGCCTCAGATAACGCCTTCTGGAGATTACACCATCCCAAAATCTACCGCCTTTGCACTTACTGCCCATGCCGTAGATATAGATTCAACGGATATACTCACTTATAATTGGGAGCAGATTAATGACGGGATTGTCACCTATTCCAGCTTTGGTCCCACCAACCTTAGCGGAGCCAATTTTAGATCCATAAAGCCCAGTGTACAACCTACTAGGTATTTCCCTAGGCTAAGTAGTATTGTCAATGGCAACCTCACCCAGACCAATCCAACGAACAATAGCACTTGGGAAACCGTTTCGGACGTAGAAAGAGATCTCAGCTTCGCCTTAACGGTTAGGGACAATGCCCCAGGAGGGGGACAAGTAGATGCCGACCTGGTAACCGTAAAGGTGACAGACCAGGCCGGGCCTTTTAAAATAACCTCCCAAGCCGCGAATGAAACCTACCTAGCTGGCACTAGGCAGGAGGTCACCTGGGATGTAGCCAATACCAACCAATTTCCCGTGAACACACAAATGGTGGATATTTATTTTTCTGCCAACGGAGGGATCTCCTTTCCTAAATTACTTGCGGAAGGGGTGCCAAATGATGGGCAACACGATATTATCATCCCCAGTACCGCTACCAATTTAGCACGAATAATGGTACAGGCCCACGATAATATATTTTTGGCGGTAAACGCATCCAATTTCAGTATTGCCACTTCCGAGATAGTTTTGGACTTCCCTAAATTACAATATGAAGTATGCCAAGGAGACAACCTAACCACCTCCTTCACCTATAAAACCTTTGGAGGATTTTCTGAGGAAGCCACTTTTTCGGCCACTGGGATTCCTGCCGGACTTACTGTTGATTTTTCCCCTACCTCCACTGCAGTAAATGACACCTTGGTGAACCTCAGCTTTTCTAACACTAATGCAGTAACCCCAGGCAATTATCCCATCAATATATTAGCCACCACCCCCAGTATCACCAAGACCATCGCCATAGACCTAAGGGTATTGGACACTAATTATACCGACGTGGTGCTTCAATCCCCTGCCAATGGCGCCACCAATACCAATGTGGCCACGGTATTGGAATGGGCTCCCAACCCTTCACATACCTCCTACGAGTTGGAAATTGCCGAAGACCCCAGTTTCACTAATATTATTAGAGCAGATAGCACGTTATTTACCACCTACCTAACAGACAATCTAAGCGAAGGGAATACCTATTTTTGGCGGGTAAAGCCTAAAAACAGCTGTGGGGAGGGGACTTTTGGACCTGCCTTTAGCTTCTCTACCATTGATCTGGACTGCAATACCAAAACCGCTAACGGACTCCCCATGGCCATATCCACTACCGGGACCTCTACCATCACTGCCTCTATAGATATTATTAACGATCTGCCAATTGCAGATATGAATGTTACTATAGACCTTAAACACACTTTTCTGGCCGATTTGGAAATAGATCTAATTTCCCCCTCGGGCACCAGGGTAACCCTAGTATCCAATTCCTGTGGTGCAAGCGAGAATATCAATGCGACTTTTGATGATGATGCCAATAGTTTTATCTGTGGCACTAATCCTGCTATCCAAGGCACCGTAAAACCCCTAGGCTCGTTAAGCGCTTTTAACGGGGAGTCTAGCTTCGGCCAATGGACACTGGAAGTTAGGGATGTAGCACCCTCAGACGGGGGATTCCTAAATACCTTCTCTATAGATTTTTGCGTAGAGGGCACCCTAAGAATAGACGATGACAATGACGGTGTCTTTGATGATGGGGACGACCTCTGCCTAGGAACCCCACCAGGAACGCTGGTAGATTTAAATGGATGTCCG
>NZ_VVIN01000119.1:0-4096 GCF_008711145.1 Arenibacter lacus | reverse complement strand
TCTGCCGACTCAGGCAGGCTCCCACCAACTACGGAATAATATGCTGGTCCGTCTTTACCCCTGGTTCCATTGATAGGTAACCCCCAATCCAAACCAACGTGTGGGCATAGGAACAGCACCTGCTTCTTTGTACACGGCATTGAATAGGTTAGTTATCTCGGTGTATAAAAGGAAGTTCTGAACCTTGTAATTTAGTCGAACATCGGCAACGTTATAGGCATTGGCAAGTTCTCGCTGTAACCACCTGTTTTTAATATGTAATGAAAAGTCGTTGATACGATAATGAACCCCTGCCACCAACTGATGTTTCAAAGACTCTAATACGTATTTCGATTGTATTTCCGATGAAGTCTCAAAGGAAGGGCTCAAATAATTATAACTCAGCTGATATCCAAAGGATTGCTTCCCTCCCAATTCAAAATCCTGCTGCATTCTTCCGTAAATGCCATGCATGGTGTTTTCTCCAAAATTAACTGGAGAATAAGGTGTTGAGGCATCTTCTCTTACCCAATCGATAAATTCAGAAATGTGGCGATAAAAATACCCGGCTTTCAACTGTAGGTTTCCATTTTGATACTGAATATTCCCCTCATAGTTCCATGCGTTTTCAGGTTGAAGCAAGGCATTTCCAACATTCCCAGGTCGCTGATCAAGGTATAAGTCCGTGAAAGATGGGATGCGCTGCCCAGAACCGATACTCCCAGCTATTTTCCAGTAGTGATTGATAAGGTATGCCAAATCTAACCCAGGATACAGCTGATAACCATAATCTGTGTTATAGTTGCCATATAGACCAATAGTCCCTCTTAGCTTTTCACTTAGATTGCTTTTAAACTCTGCATATACACCGTGATTATCGCGCTCATGTTCACCAATATTTGAACTGTTGATTTTTTCTAATCGGGACTCCAAACCAAAACCAAAAGTTCCAATTTCTGTCTTGAGACTACTATTCAATTCAAGCATTAACGCGTTGGTATAATGTTTAGACCGGCCTCTACTTAAATCATCCTTAAAATAACGGTAGTCATCTTCCCCATAGCGATCACTAATTCTAGGAGAAAGTGTAAAATCGCCCCAAGTATGCTTGGAGGATAGGCTAAAAACAGCGGAGTTTACATGTTCTTCCGAATTAATATCACCGGGAGCGGCATAAAACCCATTGGCACCAAACTGACTTTGAGCGTAGCCTGCCATTGCCTGAATGCTGTTGTTTTCGTTAAAATCATAATTTCCGCTATAAAAAAGCCGCGAATTCTTTGAGGCCGAGTTATAGCGCTGTCCGTTAGAATTGCTTTGAGCGAATGAAAAAAGCTGACTCTGCTTATCAGATCCGAAAACTCCTGTAACCTCAGCTGCACCGCCAGCGTAAATCCCTTCACCGTCACCTTCCTCCTTGGCTTTAAAAGAACTTCCGCCCCTTATATCTGCAGATACACTGGAGAGTTTGCTCTTTTTGGTAACAATATTAATAGCTCCGGTAAGGGCATTGATTCCATAAACCCGCGCTGCAGCACCTCTTATGACTTCAATATGATCTATAGCACTCAATGGCACAGGAATATTCATCATATTGTGGGCAGTTTGGGAGTCTAACATTTTCACCCCATTAATCAGCACCAAAGTTTGCTCCGAAGTTCCACCATCAATAGAAATATCGGTCTGTGTCCCAAACGGACCACGCTGCCGAATGTCCACACCACTTATAAAAGATAAAACCTCGTTGAGCGATTTAGCAGGAAGGGCCTGAATTTGTTTTTGGGTAATGACCTGAATATCCCGTGTGGACTCACTAAAAGGAGTTTGCAATCTGTTTCCCTGAATAATAACTTCATCTAATTCGTTTATTTCCTGATCTGCATCGGGAACCGTATTCTTTTCTTGCGAGAAGCTAGGTATGGCAGCTAATAGAATTAATGTCGCTAATTGTTTTTTCATAAAGACTTCTTTAATCGTAGTATTTAAAATTGATGGCAAAGGTTCGGATTAAAATAGTATTTTTGGCAGTCCGATATGTAAATTATGAGTAGTCCGGTTATAATTCCTTTTAATTCCTTCATAAAAATAGATCGTCGCAAAAAAGAGGCTATCTATATGCAAATTGTTTATCAGTTTATTAACGCCGTAAAAAGCAACCTTTTGGAAGATGATGACCGACTTCCTGGTAGTAGGAAAATTTCCGAAGAGCTTCAAGTACACAGAAAGACAATAGTAGCCGCTATGTCAGAGCTACAAGAACAAGGGTGGATAGAAACCCTGCCAAACATTGGCTCTTTCGTTAGAAATCCTGAGCTTTCCCCCACTCAATCCAAAAAAACCAACGCTTTTCAGCATCCTCCAGAAAAGGCAGGGTTTCATTTCAAGAAGGATTTTATATTGGATACCCCAATAGAAAAACAACAGGAAAAATTATATTTTACCGATGGCACGCCAGATTATCGCATCATTAAATCGGAGGAACTTGTTCGTTTTTACACTTCGGTAATTCGAAGAAAAAATCAATCAGCTCCTTTCTTAAATGCTGTTGATGATAGTCTGTTATTTAGGGACCAGCTCAGTTATTATCTAAATTTAACCCGTGGCTTTCATCTTTCTAGGGATTTTTTGCTGCCCGTAGCTGGATTGGAACAGGTTCATTCCATCTTATCGCGTTTACTGATCAATACAGGCGATCTTGTTTTGGTGGAAGAGCTCAGCTACTTTTTACCCAATATGATTTATAGTCAAGCCGGTGCCAAAATGAAAACAGTTCCGGTAGATGCGGACGGAATGAACATTGATTATATTCAAAACCATTATAAACCTGGCCAAATACGAATGGTTTATATCAACAGCACATGCCAATATCCCACTACCGTTCGTCTTTCCAAAAAGCGGAAAAAGCAATTGCTAGATTTGGCAGAAGCATACAATTTCATTGTAATTGAAGATGATAGGGATTTTGAATTTTCTATGATAAAAAACAAAAAAGAATCGCTTTTTAGAATAAACGGCGGCAATCGCATCATTTATGTTGGCACTTTCGGACGGTTTTTAAATCCAGGTTTTCAAATGAATTTTTTAATAGCTCCTAAAGACCTTTTGCAGGAAGCAGCAAAATATCTGAATATCTTTGGTAAACCAGATAGCATGATGGAAAAAGCATTGAGAGAGCTCATTCACGAAGGAGACATTCATCGATACCAAAGAAAATCCAAAAAAGTAATCGCTGAGCGGAAAGAAATGTTTGCCCAACTCCTCAACACGCATTTTAAGAACAACATTCTATTCACTATACCGCAAGCTGGTTTGGCTTTTTGGATTCGGTTTAATACCTTATTTTCTTTGACGCAATTGCAGAAAAAAGCAGGAGAAAAAGGACTCTTTGTTCCGAGTATTTGCCTCTATCAAAATCGATCCATAACCGCTCTAAGACTAGGATTTGCACATTTTAATCAGCAGGAAATGGAAGAAGCCGTGAAAGTGCTAGGTGAAGCTTATTGGGAAGTGGTTGAATAGGTGTTAGTCGATGTTTAGAAATAACCTTCAAAATTTTATGGCAAGGTCCTTTTGGGACCTATATTGTTGGCTATCTCCACCGTTCTACAGAACTGTACGAGAAGCTATATTTATTGAAGATTCCTAGATTTTTCCTACAATAAATACTATGTTTAATGCCGGGTTACGTGATAGCCCAATCCCTTCCAAAACATAAATATGCATTTTATACACCCAATTTGCAGTTCAACCGAAACTGATTTCAGAAGTAAGACTATTGCGATTCATTTGTGGTATACATTTTTAAATATACCATTATGAAAAGAATAATACTATTGGTACTGATTTTGGCAGTTACCCAATTTCTGGACTACTAACTAAATTAGACATTCGAAACCCCTCCCTTAGCGTATGTGATTTCTCAATCGTTGCGAAAAGCAACTCATGTCGAAATGACTGAAGGCACATTTTCAAATTTACAAATCGAAAACCATTAATACATCTATTTCTCCTTGTCACTTAGAGTTTACCTGAAGGTAGACGGGTGATTCGACGATAGGAAAATTGTATAGAGAAGTCCAAATTAACACTTTTCTTATTTTCGCTTTAACACTTTCCC
>NZ_VVIN01000118.1:0-4202 GCF_008711145.1 Arenibacter lacus | reverse complement strand
ATCGGCAATAAATCCCGTCCCTATAAGGGCAATTTTTATAGTATCCATTCTTTTGCGTTTACAGCGTATTCCTTATTCCATTAACTCCTCTGCATGGGCGTATATTTTCCGAATGGCCCTTGCGATCAGATCCATATCGTCCTTGCTCCCCATCAACACTTTATGGTGCATACAAACCGATTCTTCCTTAAATATCCGCTCACAAACGGGCAAGGAAAACCGCTTGGGATCTATGGCCTCCCAATAGGCATCGTTTAATTTATGCCGGGCAGGCTTGGTATGTGGCACATAGAGAGAGCAGTTGTTAAGGGGTTCGTAACTGGCATCTACCACAATTCCCAATTCGGCCTCTAAGGCCTTTCTAAACTTATCTATGGACAACCCCTTAAATTCTTTTTTATGATATCGGAATGCAAAATTGAAATAGGCTTTTTTGGTTTCTCTTGGGTCTCTACGTATTGGTGAAACTCCGGGGATGCTAATCAGCAATTCATTTAAATACGCTCCATTGGCATCCCTAGTGGCGTTCTGGGCTGGAAGTCGTTTTAATCCTTCTATTAACAAAGCTGCCTGAAACTCGGTTACCCGTAGGTTGCCAGACTGTATAAAATTACCCTCATCGTCCCCGTATTCCCCGGCACCTTTATCCATTTCCTCCGATGTGGCTATTTCCGGCCTACGGCCACAATTTCTTAGGGCATCCATCCTTTCAGCCAATATGGGATCATTGGTGGTTACGGAACCTCCTTCCCCGGCGGTAAGGTGTTTGGAGAGCTGATAGCTAAAACTACCTATATGCCCAATACTCCCTGCCTTTTTACCTTTCCACTCCCCACCGTGTTTGTGTGCACAGTCTTCTATAACAAATAGGTTATGTTTTTTGGCCAAGTCCATAATAGCATCCATATCTGCAAACGCCCCATACAAATGAACCGGTATAATAGCTTTTGTTTTTGGTGTGATGGCTTTCTCAATTTCTTTAGGATCTATACACCAATTATCGTCACTCACATCCACCAAAACAGGGATGGCATTAACGTCCAATACCGTCGCTGCCGTAGCCTGCCAAGTAAGGCCGGGGACAATCACCTCATCTCCTAGGCCAACCCCCAGGGCCTCTAGGGCAATTTGCATGGTAACGGTACCGTTCACAGTAGTTATAGCATGTTGCACCCCAGTAAACGCTGCAAAAAGTCCATTAAATGCTGTTTCCTTGGGTCCGTTATAGGACCACACTCCGCTATGGAGCACCTCTAAAAGTGCTTTTTCTTCTTCCTGGCCCCATACGGGCCAGTTTGGCCAGGGATTCTGCTTGACATCCCGAGTAGGTGTACCGCCATGTACTGCTAGTCTTTTCATTTTTTAGGTCGATTTTTTAGTTGTCAAAATGCCAATGGAATGTTCCTTGTCCGAAGCTATATTCCACCCTTCCACTTTTAAGGCTGTTGCTTGGCTAGATGAATAGGAAGCATTTAGCATTCTCTCCTCCCCAGGCAACAAGCTTATAAAATTATCCTCCCAAAAAATGGGGAGTACTAGCTCTTGGGTAACCTTATCCATCACTTTTAGATTGATTAAATAGGCTATATGATTCCCTTTATTATGTAGGTGGACCTGTAGCTTCTGATTTATTCCTTCTTGCACTACTTGATAGATTACCGATACCTGAGTTCTTGGTAAATCGTTCAACATGGTAAGATCTGCATATTCCGCACTAGGGGTATGGTAGGCAAAGTCACCCAAATCTGCTTCATAATCCAACACCTCCTCCTTGGTAGAGAGCCAATAAAAATTATTGGACACTTCCTTAAGCTCCCTATCGTATAATCGCAGGTCTATAAAATAGGTGGTAGACATTCCCCTTAGCTCCCCCAGATTATAAATAGGTTGGGACGAATCTTTCTCTAACTTAAAAGAAACACTTTCATCCAAAAGCACTTCAGAATTGATGGAAAACACCCTGATACGGGCCTGCAGATCCTCCATCGGAAAAAAATGATCGTTTACAGCGTAAATCTGTCTATCCCCGTAATTATAAATGAGGTGAAGTGGGGAACAGGCTTTTTTAGTAGCGTAAAAGGCTGCGGTGGGATTAAGATAATAATCGTATAACTGCCAGTACATTTTAGGCCAGGCAGCATTTAGCATCCATTGAATTATGCCTGTACAGCGGTCTTTGTACACTTGAAAAGCCTCAAACATAGGGCGCATCAGCTCATAGTTCATTGCCTGGGCCTTCTTATTGAACTCCTCCAAAGAACTTGGCGCTCCATAGCGCGCATCCATCGCTTTGGTAAACCTACTTAGATCCGAAAATTCATATCGCCCACAGTGATAATCCCATACCTCATTGATGGGCCATAAGCGGTTTTTGGGCAACATCTTCTTTAAACTTTCTAACTGAGGCGGCTGGGCTCCAGGGCCTGTTTCTGTGTTAAACCCGTAGGCACCTCCAAACTGGGTATCCGTAAACCAATACACCGGAGCGGTATAGGCATAGGGTCCCAACATTTTCACCCCAGAAGAGCCACTAATTTCACTAATAACATCTTCGGTCCCAACTACGTGTTGGTCGCTACCTACTCCCCCGGTAGAATTTAGATAGGGCCTACTAGGGTCGTACTTGGCAAAGGTTTCCACATAGCGCTGTTCCAATTCTGTAATAGGCACCTTATCGCTGGCTACCGTCCAAACGAAAATACTGGGGTGATTGCGCAACCAAATTACCTGATCTTCCCAAGCCTGAGCAATATGTGCTATATCTTCGGGTTTATACACCCCTCCAAATCGCTCATTCACCGGTACTCCCAAATGGATTTCGTGCTCCCAATGGCAACTAAAGCCAACCATCACCAAAATTCCGTATTCATCACAGAGTTCATAGAGCTTCGTGTCTTTCCCCCAAAACCCTTCCAAGCGGATGCAGTTTAGGTTCATGTGCTTTACATATTGAATCTGAGCCTCTAGACTTTCATGGGTATCCATCAATAGCATATCATCTGTCCAACCAGCGCCCTTTATCAACACTTTCTTGCCATTAACCTTAAATCCGCGGTGCACCCCGTTCAGCCAAAAATCTTCCACCTCCCGGATTCCGAAGCGGATGCTTTGCGTATAGCATACCTCGTCCCCTTTGAAAAGGGTCATTTCCAGCTGATACAAATGGGCCGTTCCCATCCCTACCGGCCACCAAAGCTTGGGGTTTTGTAGGTGCAATTGGGGAAATTCCTTCGCATCCAATTCTATCAATTCTTGGCTATTGGAAGGAATTGTTATTGCTTTCTCTATGGTATTTCCAGCCACCACTACCACCAATCTTCCTGAAAAGTTGGTATCCAAAAAATTATGGACTTCCACGGAGATACTAAGGGCTGCTTCTTGTAGTGTCGTTTTGTCTACCTTGGACTTTACGAAAGGTTTGTCTAGAAGTCCCCCACCGTGAAGATGAAGGCTTACTGTTCTAAATATCCCCATATTCCCATCGGGGGGCGCCGGATTCCAATCCACGAAGCCCGTGCTAAAATCCCCTGGTTGGGGAGGAATCACCTCCACCGCAAGGACATTTCTTCCTGTCAGCAGAAAATCGCTCACATCAAAGGAGGTGATTCTAAAAGCACCATCGATTGTTTTTGAATCTGCGATTAACTGCCCATTTAACCAAACATTGGCCTTGTAATTTATTCCGTGGAACCTCAGCTGTGCAAAGCCTCTGATCTCTTCCGCCATAAGCTGAAATTCGGTGACATACCACCAGGGTACTTCAAACTGCCCTGTAGGTATCTTTTTTAAATTTTCCCCAACATAAGGTTCGCCCAACAGGTCATTTGCCACCATGGCGCACATTACGGTAGTAGGCACGGTACAGGGAATCCACCCATTAAAATTGGAGTGGGTAGTGGATAATTCCTCCCCGGTTTGGTCTACATCCCTCGAACTCCGAAGAAACCATTGCTCCCTTAATACAATCTTACCTCTTCGCCTCATTGCTGGTCCTCCTTCTTTTTATTTTTCCTCAGTGAGTTTAACTTCTTCCTGGCCCGCCAGATCATTAGTCCACCAATAAGCATTAACAATACGCCCGCAACCAAATCTGTCATATGCTGCACAAAGGTTTCTGTATACAGCATGCCAAATAGTATTACTATCCCAAAAACAAGTATAAACACTCCGATGGCATTGTTCATCTGGGCTTCTTTTATGCG
>NZ_VVIN01000117.1:0-4213 GCF_008711145.1 Arenibacter lacus | reverse complement strand
GTCTGCTATAAAACCCGTCCCTATAAGGGCTATTTTTTGAGTATTCATTTTTTTTAGTCTCACAGATTGGCAATTTTCCTTATTCCATTAACTCCCCGGCATGGGTGTAGATTTTTTTTATGGCCCTAGCAATCAAATCCATATCCGCCTTGTTTCCCATCAACACTTTATGGTGCATACAGACCGATTCTTCCCTAAATATCCGCTCACAAATGGGCAGTGAAAACCGCTTGGGGTCAATGGCCTTCCAATAGGCATCGTTTAAATTATGGCGGGCCGGTTTGGTATGCGGCACATAAAGGGAGCAGTTGTTTAGGGGTTCGTAACTAGCATCAACCACAATCCCTAATTCTGCTTGTAAGGCACTTCTAAACTTCGCTATGGGCAGGCCCTTAAATTCCTTTTTATGATAGCGGAATGCAAAGTTGAAATAGGCTTTTTTGGTTTCCCTTTTATCCCTAATGATTGGGGAAACCCCTGGGATATGGGTCAGCAATTTATTTAAATACGCTCCATTGGCATCCCTAATGGCATTCTGATGTGGCAATCGTTTTAAGCCTTCTATCAGCAGTGCAGCCTGAAACTCCGTTATCCGCAGGTTCCCAGACTGAATAAAGTTACCATCATCGTCCCCATAATCCCCTGCACCTTTATCCATCCCTTCTGTCATGGCTGCTTCTGGTCTACGGCCACAGTTTCTTAAAGCATCCAATCTTTCGGCCAACACGGGATCATTGGTGGTGACGGAACCTCCTTCGCCCGCAGTTAAGTGTTTGGAAAGCTGATAACTAAAACTCCCAATATGCCCAATACTCCCTGCTTTTTTACCCTTCCACTCCCCACCATGCTTGTGGGCACAGTCCTCTATTACATATAAATTATGTTTCTTAGCCAGGGACATTATTGCGTCCATATCGGCAAAGGCCCCATATAAATGAACGGGAATAACCGCTTTGGTTTTAGGGGTGATCGCTTTCTCAATTTCTTTAGGATCAATACACCAATTTTCTTCACTAACATCTACCAAAACTGGAATGGCATTTACGTCTAATACCGTTGCAGCTGTAGCTTGCCAGGTAAGTCCGGGTACAATTACCTCATCTCCCAGGCCAACCCCCAGGGCCTCTAGGGCAATTTGCATGGTAACGGTACCATTTACTGTACATATCGCATGATTTACCCCTGTAAACGCTGCAAAAAGTCGGTTAAATTCAGTTTCCTTAGGCCCATTATAGGACCACACCCCGCTATGGAGCACCTCTAAAAGGGCTTTTTCTTCCTCCTGCCCCCATACCGGCCATGTTGGCCAAGGATTATTAGTAACATCTCTAGAGGGAGCCCCGCCATGTATTGCTAGTTTTTTCATTTTTTAAGGTCGATTTCAACGTTGATGTATGCCCTTTGGGATTTTCCTTACTCGACGCTATATTCCACCCCTCCACTTTTAAATCTGTTTCTGCGGAAAATGAATAAGAAGCGGTGAGTTCCCTCTCTTCCCCAGGGAGCAGGTTTATAAAGTTATCTTCCCAGAAGATGGGGAGTAGTAGTTTACCGGTTGCCTTATTTTTTACTTTTAGGTTGATTAGATAGGCGATATGATTTCCCTTATTCTTTAGGTGGACTCGCAAGCGCTGATTGGTTCCTTCTTGCATCACATGATGGGTTACCGATACCTGGGTCCTAGGTAGGTCGTTCAACAATGTGAGATCTGCATATTCCGCACTTGGGGTATGAAAGGCAAAGTCGCCCAAATCTGCCTCATAATCCAACACCTCCTCCCTGGTAGAGAGCCAATAAAAATTGTTGGACACTTCCTTAAGCTCCCTATCGTATAATCGCAGATCTACAAAATAGGTGGTAGACATTCCCCTCAGCTCCCCCAGATTAAAAATGGCGGCCGAAGTATCTTTGCCTAGCTTAAAAGAAACGCTTTCATCCAAAAGAACTTCAGAATTGATGAAAAAAACCCTTATACGGGCCTGCAGATTTTCTATGGGATATAAATAATCGTTTACAGCATATATCTGCTTATCCCCATAATTATATATGAGATGGAGCGGGGAGCAGGCTTTTTTAGTGGCGTAAAAGGCTGCAGTGGGATTTAGGTAAAAATCGTACAACTGCCAGTACATTTTGGGCCAGGCAGCATTTAACATCCATTGAATTACTCCCGTGCACTTTTCTTTATACACTTGAAAGGCTTCAAACATGGGACGCATCAACTCGTAGTTCATGGCTTGTGCTTTTTTATCGAATTCCCACAGGGAATTTGGGGGACCGTAGCGTTGGTCCATTGCCTTAGTAAATCTACTTAGGTCGGAAAACTCGTACCGGCCACAGTGATAATCCCACACCCTATTGATGGGCCATAATTGATCTTTGGGCAACATCTTCTTTAAACTTTCCAATTGGGGCGGCTGGGCTCCAGGGCCTGTTTCCGTATTAAACCCGTAGGCACCTCCAAACTGGGTATCTGTAAACCAATAGATAGGAGCGGTATAGGCATAGGGACCCAACATTTTCACCCCGGAAGAACCACTAATTTCACTAATAACGTCCTCAGATCCAACAACATGTTGATCGCTACCCACCCCCCCGGTGCTATTTAAGTAGGGCCTACTAGGGTCGTACTTGGCAAAAGTTTCCACATACCGCTGTTCCAATTCCGCAATAGGCACCTTATCGCTGGCTACCGTCCATACAAAGATACTGGGATGGTTACGCAACCAAATCACCTGATTTTCCCAAGCCTGGGCAATATGTGCTATATCCTCTGACTTGTACACGCCTCCAAAGCGCTCATTCACGGGTACTCCCAAATGTATTTCGTGCTCCCAATGACAGCTCCAACCTACCATCAACAGAATTCCATGCTCGTCGCATAGATCGTATAATTTATGGTCTTTGCCCCAAATTCCCTCCAAGCGGATACAGTTAAGGTTCATGTGTTTAACGTACTTCACTTGGGCCTCCAAACTTTCATGGGTATCCATCAACAGCATATCATCTGTCCAGCCAGCTCCCTTTATCAATACTTTCTTGCCATTAACCTTAAATCCGCGGTGAATATCGTTCAGCCAATAATCTTCCACTTCCCGGATTCCAAAGCGTATGCTTTCCGTATCGGAAATAGCTTCCCCCTTAAAAAGGGTCATTTCTAAGGAGTGCAAAACTGCTTCTCCCATCCCTACAGGCCACCATAGTTTGGGGTTTTTAAGGTTTAATTGGGGGTATTCCTCCCCTTCCATCATTATCAGTTCCTTGCTATAGGGCGGAATGCTAATCTTTTTCTCTAGGGAAACCCCAGCAACTTTTACCACTAGGTTTCCTGAAAAAGTAGTATCTAAAAAATTATGTACTTCTACGGAAATAGTTAGGGCGGCTTCTTGTAGTGTCTTTTTATTTACCTTGGACTTTACGAAAGGTTTATCTAGAAGCCCCCCGCGGTGAAAGTGAAGGCCAACCGTCCTAAATATTCCCATATTTCCATCGGGAGGCGCCGGATTCCAATCTACAAAGCCCGTGCTAAAATCCCCTGGTTGGGGAGGAATCACCTCCACCGCAAGGACATTTCTTTCTGTCAACAGAAAATCGCTCACATTAAAAGAGGTGATTCTAAAGGCACCATCGATTGTTTTTGTATCTGCAATTAACTGCCCATTTAACCAAACATTGGCCTTGTAGTTAATACCGTGGAACCTCAGCTGAGCAAAGCCGTTGGCCTCTTCCCCTTCTAATTGAAAATGGGTAACATACCACCAGGAAACTTTAAACTGCTCGGCAGAGATCGCTTTTAAATTCTCCCCAAAATAAGGGTCGCCAACCAAGCCATTTTCTACCATGGCACCCAATACCGTTGAAGGCACTTTACAGGGAATCCACCCACTTAAACTAGATGGGGTGGTAGATAATTCTTCCCCTGTAGCCGTCACCTTCTCCGAACTCTGAAGGAACCAATGGTCTCTTAATTCTAGCTTATCTCTTCCCCTCATTGTTTCTCCTTCCCCCTGTTTATTCTATTCCTTAGTTTGCTAAGCCTTTTTCTAGCCCGCCACACCATTCCTCCACCAATTAGGATTAACAGTGCTCCAGCAACTAAATCGGTCATATGCTGCACAAAGGTTTCTGTATAGAGCATGCCGAATAGTATTATTATGCCAAAAACCAGTATAAACATCCCTAAAGCATTGTTTATCTGGGCTTCTTTGAATTT
>NZ_VVIN01000116.1:0-4239 GCF_008711145.1 Arenibacter lacus | reverse complement strand
AAATAATTTTTACAACACTGATAATCAGCAGTTTGAGTGTTTTAGAGGCCATTTGAAACCAATATTTAAATGACTTCTAAGCAGGCGGTCGAAGGTTCGAATCCTTCTGCCATCACGACACTCTCGAAACCACGCCCTTGGGCGTGGTTTTTTAATTTATAAAAAAACCAAACGGAGTTTGAGTTTTGGAATAAATTAAAAAAACAAGCAGCGATAGCTGTGTGGTTTCGAATTTGCAACATTACTTGCTGAAGGAACACCGTAGGTAATCCTTCCAAGAAGATTCTTCGGAAAATGTTTGACAAGAAATAGATAAACCAAGCAGCGATAGCTGTGTGGTTTCGAATTTGCAACATTGCTTGCTGAAGGAACACCGCAGGTAATCCTTCCAAGAAGATTCTTCGGAAAATGTTTTACAAGAAATAGATAAACCAAGCAGCGATAGCTGTGTGGTTTCGAATTTGCAACATTACTTGCTGAAGGAACACCGTAGGTAATCCTTCCAAGAAGATTCTTCGAGACCAATAGTTCTGTGCCTATAAGACGTAACCATTAAGAGGTGGGATGTATGCCCTGGATACGCTCTTAGGTCCTACCACTTCTAAAGAGGAAGAAGCCTATAATGGCTTCAGGGACGAGTTTACGGATTACTCCAAATACAAAAAAAGGAATTGGCTTTCTATGTAGGCTTCAAAAACAACTTTTCCGTAATGGAGTTTTATATAGTTTTGAAGTTATTATTGTTGAAAATTTGTTGGGAGTCCATATTTACAGTAACTCATTCTAGCGGTTCTTGTTTTGTCCCTCTAAAATTGATAATTTCAATAAGTCCTTTTGTGGGTTGTATTCTGTAGATAATATAGTTATTCTTTTCTACCAGTCCTTTATGGAGATTTTTATAATTACCTGTTTCAGGATAGATTTTCGGATATTTACTTATACGGATTAAAAAGTCTTGCAAGTTCTGTTTAAGATTGTGGATTTCCTTTTCCGTCCATTCTTCCTCAAGATATTCAATGACATTTTCCAGGCCTCTTTCGGCCTGTGGTGTTCAAACAATATTTAATACCATTTATCAAAACGCTTCATGACGGTTTCACTGGATGCATATTCGCCTTTATCTGCCTGTTTTAAGCCTGTTTTAATTTCTTTCTGTTCTTCTATTGTCATTTCGTTCCACCAGTCTACCTGCTCTTGGTCAAATACCTTCTTAAGTTTCGCCAATAAGGTTTCGTTCTGCGTTTGCAGTAAAAGATGCATCAGCTCTAATTTTTTGGCTTCTATATTCATGATTGAAACTTTTATCCTATCAAAGATACTTTTTTATCTGCAAACTCTGTTCCCTAATCTACAAACGGAAGCTCTCCTCAGTAAATCTTATGGACGGATTATCCTCAGTTTGGTATTTTAGTTCTATTAATTAGCTTTTTGACCATTTCGGGCATTTTCCAGATTGTGCATTCATGTTGCATCTTCTTTATATTCTTTTACCGAAAAATGTGGAGATTTAATTTCCTATTTGAATGTTCAACATTACCGTGGTATGGGTTACTATTTTATGTGAAAATATATTAGTCACCGTAGCTTCAAATAATTTCGGAATGATAATTTAAATTTCCAATCTTTCCTGATATTGATCCATTATATGGGTTGGGAGGTTCTTGATATATATTTCCGTAGTGCTCATATCACTATGCCCAAGCATTTTGCTCAGTGCGTTTATGGGAACATCATTGAGAATAAGATTGGTTGCCATAGCGTGAAGACTTACGCTTCCCAAACTTCCCTGAGAACGGCATCTAGATCCATTAGGGTTTGCTTGCAGTTGCCATTAAAGGAAGAGCCATGCATGGTAGCCAATGTTTTTGGGTTGAGGTCTACCAAACTCTGAATAATTTTTCCGGTGCGTTTGGTATAGGGGGTGTATCCCATTAGCGGGCCATTTTCAAACTCCAGTAAGGAACTTTTGTGCAAGGACAGGATATCCGAATCCGTTATGGGTTTTACATCGCCATTTTGGTGAAGAATATCCGAACAAAAAAGGGTCTTATTGGTTTCCTCAAACAATACGCCAGCATCCCAACCGTGGGGAAGATGAGGGGTTCTGATAAAACGAAACTTATGTTTCCCCGTAGTAATGGTGTCTCCCTGTGCCATGGCATGGGCAGGACGGATGGAATAATCACCCATATTAACCAAGGCTCCCACTTCACTACAGACAGGTAAGGCATTAGGAGCAATTTGGAGCCACTCGTTCAGGGCCCCGCACTCATCTACTTCAAAATGACTAAAGCCAATCCACCTAAGCGCTGAGGGGTTGATGAGTTTGCTTACGGCCTCACGTAGTGCTGGAAACATATTTTTCATCCCTGCATGGTAGAGCATGGGCTGATTGTCCATGATGAGGAAATGATTGAATTGTAAATTTATTTCTGGTACATAAAGGGAAATTCTGTAAACATCGGGTGCAATTTCGTGGATTTGCATGGTGTATGGGATTAAGGGTTAGATGTGAAATCAAAATTATAAGGGTCCTGTTGTAATTCACTGGTAAGTAGGAGGTTGCTTTATGAGTTGAGAAGGAATGGCTGGCTGGCACCTTCTTATATTTAATCATCTAAATTTATGCTAGTGTTATAGAATAGAAGAAACCATCCCGCTAAAACCTTTAGCGGGATGGTTAATCAATTTCCTCAGAGTCGTTCCAACGATTTGGTAGTGCTACTCATCAGTAATGCTATCCCCACAGTCTTGTGACATAAAACGGATTACATAGCTATTTTTATGACTTCTGCCAGTGAGGGGTTAAGGGAGTGGGTAGTGGCCCAGAGACTCCCGTCCTTCCCAAAAGTAATACCTGTAAGACCCATTATCCCAGTAGCTATCTCTTCAATATTCAATGTTTCTATATCAATTGCACTTATAGTACCACCTACACCTGTACCTAAGACTTCCACTGCAAACCAGCTTTGTTCATCTAGTTCTGCAACGTAGAGTTTTCCGTCGGGGCCAAAGGCTAAATCGATGATAGAAGTGAAACCTCCATCCAATAACTTCATGCAATCCGCACTTGTACCACAGGCAGCTCCCGATGCATTGGGAGATATTCGCCATATATTGGAGGCATCTGCAGGAGCCGGAAACCCTTTAAGCTCCCCCACATAATAATAGCCGTCTGGCCCCACTACTACAGTGGTTGGGACTGCTTGTGCTGGCAATTGTGGAGTGTCGCATATAAACGCGAAATCAGGATTGGGGCAGCCTACAAGGGCTTGTAGGTTGGCAGTAGATACCATTTCATCAGGGAATACAGCCAAAAGCTTTATGTTCCCCTGCCTATCAACCTGAAGAAGGTCGTTTCCCCCTGCATCTGTTACCAATGCGGCATTGCCACCTAGGGAGGCTAGGCCAAAAGGGTTAGAATCTACCCCAGCGCCATCAGGGTCATACGCTTCTTCAAAGGCAAATAGGTCGGCAATGAGTTTGCTATTGCCATTAGAGACCCGATGTAAACCTTGGCCCGTATTAATGACAGCCCCGTCGGGTCCGCCAATAGCGCCCGTGATGGCCCACATAGAGCCGGTTCCAATAGGGGCAACGTCAGTAACACCAAGCAAAGGAATGTTGGTAGTGCCCGTAGCGTTGGCAATTCCAGCGCCACCGTCCGCAACCAAAATGTCCCCGTTAGGGGCGGTTGCAAGACCAAAAAGGGGTGTGGTGAAACCCTCGGAGCTCATTTTTTTACCTGCTTTGGCTGTAATAGCTCCATGTTCTAAGATGGCTTCGGGGGTAATAGACTCTTTACTACATGCCGTTAATAATAAGAGGGACAGGGTTAGGACCCCGAAAATGGATAAATTTTTCATAATTACATTTTTTAAGTAAATGAAAACTCTTTTAGTAAAATACTCTAAGTCGGAATGAAATTATTCCTAACAAGCTGAAGAGGGGTCGCAAGAAACCGTCATAAGTGCTTTCTATAAACAAAGAGCACTTTAAAATGGGAGAGTGTAAATAGAAGGTAAATCAAAAAAACAGGTTGATTGTCAGTCTCTTATAAATGTATGGTTTTTTGTGGATAACCCCAAATGAAAATAGGAAACAATTAATAAATATTTAAAGTTGTGGGAGGGATCTCATCAACCTTTAAATAAAAGGGCGGCTATTGGAGTATTGGTCATTTCCTTTGTTGTGGTAGATTTACCTTCCCAATTTATTTGGTTTTAGGCTGAGAAACTA
>NZ_VVIN01000115.1:0-4276 GCF_008711145.1 Arenibacter lacus | reverse complement strand
CAGGCCCGCCTTTGTATTCGGGCAGGCCCGCCTTTGCTTTCGGGCAGGCCTTACGTCGGAATTCCACTTAAACTATACCTACTTCCTCCTGCTAGCACGAGCAAAATGCTCGCGCTAGCGGAGGATTAGTGCTATTAGCCAAATAGTTGATTTTTATTTTTTGACTAAAAAAACTTTGTAGGTTTTACTCATTCTTTAGTTAAACAGCTGATCCAATGGCTTATTGCTAATTGGTTATTGTTTATAGAACTTTACTGACGTCTGTTTACTAATGCCTAAACACATTGGTTATTGCTTATTGTTTATTGTTAATTGAAGAGACTACTGATTACTTTTTACTGTTCACCGATTACTGACCACTGTTACCGTAGTTCTCTTCACTATCGTTCATTCGAACTGACTAAGGGCTTTGTAGGTTTTACTCATCCCTAGATTCATAAAGGGCCGACCCAACTGTTTTTTGCTAATTGGTTATTGTTAATTGAAGGGACTACTGATTTTACTGTTCACCGATTACTGACCACTTACCCAATCTCAATACTTTGTACTAACTACTAATTTTTGCGTTAGCTATTGCAGCGATATCCTTTTTTGACATATGATTTATAATTATCCTAAGACCTGCGAGGTTTCTCAAACCTTGTAGGTCTAGTTGATAATCACGAAAAGTGTGAGCAATAATCTTACTTAGCAACAACCAAAAAAGATTAAGCGTAAAGAGCGACCCGATAGGGGAACGCCCAAAATAAAATTGGTATCTTTCTATCCTAAATATCAACTAATATGGGACATAAAATCGTAATTGCTGGCGCTGGTGGGATTGCTAGTGCGGTGGGGCTTATTATAGCGGAGTGGGCAGAGGGTACTCCACAGCTGTTTATTGGAAACCGAACCTTGGACAAAGCCCAACAGGTAGCGCAATGGATTAAAGATGGGGTCACCAAACCCTGCGAGGTGAAGGCTTTTTTGCTTTCAGAAAATGAAACTACTAGCGAGATGGAGTCGGTCTTCAGAGAGGGCGATATTCTGCTAGACTGTCTGCCGGGGAGTTTGGCCCCGAGAATGGCGGGTTATGCCAAAGAATATGGCATGCACTATGTAAACCTAACGGAGTACGTGGCCGAAACCAAGGAGATTATGGCATTAGCCAAGGATGCGGAAACAGGATTTATACTTCAATCTGGGTTGGCACCAGGGTATATCGATGTGTTGGCGCATCATCTGTTTTTGGAATTTTGTAAGGCCAACAAGGTGGATAAGGTAGATTCCTTAGAGTTTAAGGTAGGGGCTTTAACGCACCATGCCGTAGCCCCTCATTATTATGGTTTTACATGGAGTCCGATTGGCGTGGCTACAGAGTATATTAAAGAAGCCGAAACATTGCGGAACTATAAAATAAAACAACGTCCGTCCCTATCGGAAAGGGCCACCATAATTATAGACGGAATTGCCTATGAGGAAGACCTTACTTCCGGCGGTGCTGCCGATCTGCCCCACGCGTTGGAAGGAAAAGTAGGGAACTTAGATTATAAAACTTTGAGGCATCCCGGGCATTATGCGTGGGTAGATCATCAGATTAAGGGAATGGAAAAGGATGATGATACTATAGCGACTTTACAACGAGTGATGGGTGAGGCAATTCCGCATATAGAAGACGATCAAATTGTACTCTATGCCGCCGTAGAAGGGAAAGATTCCAAGGGGATTCTTAGAAGAAATGAAGTAGCCAAGAAAATCTACCCGCAAAAAGTAGGGAAACATACCCTAAAAGCAATTCAGACGACGACCGCAGTTCCTATGGTGGAGGCTGCTTATCATTTATTGAGCACTAAGTCAAAAGGATTGATTCTGCAAAGTCAGCTAGACCCGCTACCCTTTCTGAACGGGAAGTTTGTTACGCCTGTTTACGGGGAAATAGAAGAATGAGATCGGTTATAAAATGATCGGAATTTGGCGTTTTTATGAAGAAATATAGCTGAAAAGGGTAAGATTGACTAACTAATTGATCAAATATGTATAGGATGATTAATTACCTTTATGACTGGGATAGTTCCTGTATTTCTTATAGCATTTTTAAGTGGAACTATTAATCCAGACATTTTTGTATCACCAACTATACCACCAACATGAAACCCATTGTACAAATCTCCCTTGACCTTACCAATATTGACGAAGCTTTAGAAACTGCCGCCATGGCCTTAAGGGCCGGAGTAGATTGGTTAGAGGCGGGGACTCCGCTTATTTTGGCAGAAGGCCTGCATGGGGTAAGGAAGTTGAGGGAGGCCTTTCCGGGTATTCCGATAGTTGCCGATCTAAAAACCATGGACGGAGGGTATTTGGAAGCCGAAATGATGGCCAAAGCTGGCGCTACACACGTTGTAGTAATGGCTAGGGCGCATGTAGAGACCATCAAGGTTGTAGTACAGGCAGGCAAAGATTATGGCGTAAAAGTGATGGGAGACAATTTGGGATGTCCAGATATGGTAGAAGGAGCAAAGCTGCTGGAAGAATTGGGGTGCGATTATGTTATTCACCATATTGGGTATGATGAACGCCGAGGCATTGCCGCACAAGGATTAAAAATGCCCAGCCCATTAGATCAGTTAAGAGAAGTGGTAAATGCAGTAAACGTTCCGGTGCAAGCGGTAGGCGGACTCAGTTTAGAGCAGGCCATACGCTGTCCGGAATACGGTGCGCCTATGGTAGTTTTAGGCGCTCCGCTGACCATCGATGCCGATTCTTTTAAAACAGCCGATGGAGATCTGGAAAGCTCCTTGCGATTAATATGTGATAAAATCCATGCCTATGGGAAGGTCTCAAAATAACTAGTAATCAGAGTTGATACAAATACCATTATGAAGTCGATCGGAGTTGTGAACTATGCCCCAGAAAAGGGAAGTGTAGAAATTAGGGAAGTCGCCAAGCCAGAAATTGGGGAAGAAGATGTGCTGTTGGAAGTCGCCAACGTAGGAGTCTGTGGCAGCGATTTACACCAATGGACGGCCGACCATAGTTGGCCCGTGAATTATCCCGTAGTGTTGGGACACGAATTTGGGGGGCATATTGTAGCACTAGGCAACAGAGTAAAAGACTGGAAAGAGGGAGATAGGGTAGTTAGCGAGACTGCAGCAGTGATAGATCTCAATAATCCCATGAGCAAACAGGGGCTTTATAACCTAGATCCTACCAGAAAGGGATTTGGATATGGGGTAAATGGAGCTATGACGCGCTTTGTAAAGGTGCCTGCTCGTTGTCTTCACAAGGTGCCCGATAACCTTCCTTTTGAACAAGCCTGTCTTACCGAACCTTGCTCCGTGGCCTACAATGCCGTAGTAGTGAATTCGCCCATAAAACCCGGGGATCGGGTAGTGGTGTTAGGGCCAGGGACCATCGGAATCCTATGTGCTGCCATGGCCCGCTTAAGTGGTGCAGAAGTAGCAATCATAGGGTTGGAATCCGATCGAGGTAGGTTGGAGATTGCCAAACAATACGGCTGTGAAGGCATTGTTGGGGACGCTTCGGAATGGGCCCTTAAAAAGGACGGTTTGGGAGCCGATTGTATAATAGACGCTGCTGGGGCAAGTGCCACCTTAAAGATTGCTTTAGAATTGGTTAGGCCTAATGGTCATATTACCAAAGTAGGGTGGGGGCCACAGCCCTTAAACTTCTCTTTGGATCCCCTAGTGCAAAAAAATGTGACCCTACAGGGAAGTTTTAGCCATAATTGGCCTATTTGGGAAAAAGTACTCTCGCTATTGGCTTCGGGCCAATTGGATGTGAAACCTATAATTGGCGGAGTATGGAAACTAACCGATTGGAGGGAGGCATTTGAACAAATGCATTGTGGGGAAGTAGTTAAAAGTGTATTAAGACCTGATTAGATGCGATTAAAAGAGAAAACTATACTGATAACGGGTGGCTACACAGGCATTGGTCTAGCTATAGCCCGCCGCTGTGTGGCCGAAGGTGCCAAGGTAATGGTGAACGGGTTGGACGAGGATCTCGGAAAAACTCTTGTAGAGGAGCTAGGAGCAGAAAACGCCAGCATTTTCACCATAGATATTACCAATCCCCAAGCGCCTCAGAAACTCGTAGCAGAAACGCTGAGAACTTATGGCAAACTGGATGCAGTGGTCAATAATGCCGCTTTGATTGGTTCTTCCAATATAAATACCACAGACATTTCACTTATGGAGCGAATGCTAGCCGTGAATACGATTGCTCCTTTGGCGATAATTCAGGCTGCCTTGCCCCATTTATCCAAAGTGCGGGGGTG
>NZ_VVIN01000114.1:0-4652 GCF_008711145.1 Arenibacter lacus | reverse complement strand
CTCTGGACTTGCCAAATAAGCATCCATCTCTGCCTGCGGAACAGACAACATCTCCATATGAGCTACAATTCCATCCAAATAGGCTTGGTACGCCCTATCCTTATCTACCTCAAAAGCGGCTTCGGCCTCTATAAACTTTTGCTCACTATAGGTTGCAATTAACATCGGGGAAGTTTCGGAAGTATAAAATTGCCCTTGAATCAAAGTAGACCGCGCCCCCTGCTCCGGAGCATCTCCCCTACCTTCCCCGTTTGGAGTACCCACAAACTCCCCATCAGATGTAGTACCCACCATCAGCTTTAACCGTGGATCTACCGTTGTGTAAGAGGTGCCATCCAAGGCTTCAATAAATTGTTCCGAGATCCATCCATCTAACAATAAGCTGGCATTACGCCTTGCCACATTTGACCAAGGGTTAATAGACTGCTCAAAGAAGTTTACTTGAGCATTATCATCATTAGAGGTAAATCCATTATCAACCGCAGCAAGCACTTCATTGGCATTATAATCCGAAGTAGCTTTCTTATGAATCATATACCGCGCCTTAAGCATTTGCCCAAAAGCCATCCATTTATCAACATCTCCATTAAATATAAAATCGTCCTCCCCAATAGAAGCGGTAGTAGCGGCTTGTAAATTTTGAATTCCCTTATTTAAGAAATCCAATACATTAGCATACAACTCCACATCTGGGTCATATTTTGGAGTGACCGTCTCGAACCGAAAGCTTTCGGAGAATGGTATATCTCCAAAAATATCTACTGCCATTCCCAGGTTTAAGGCCATCATTATTTGAGCGGCCCCGGTATAATGACTAGCTCCTTGCTCCTCAGCCTTGTCTATCAATACCGTTAGGTCTGTCATAACATTATATAAACTAAACCAAGTCCCTCCATAACTTACAGGCTCCATTGTATCGTTAGAACTACCTGGATTGGGGGATGCCAAATACTGCACATAATGAGCACCAATTTGCCCCACCCTAAATTGATTATAAGCGGTTTCATAAGTACTATTAATCATGAGACCAGAAATCGGCGCATCTTCGGGGTTATTTGGATTCTCATTAACATCCAAGTATTTATCACAGGAACTAGCAATAAACACCAGGCCAACACCCAGCATTTTCCCTATTCTTTTTATTATTTTCATCTTGTTAATTTTAAATTTTTTATTTATCCCTTTATTTCTTCCTATTGAGCTTACTAAACTAAACCATCTTCTTGAGGTTTAAACAACCAAGCCCAAACCTTGACTCAACCATTTATAGGCCTACGTTTAAAGTCAGGAAATAACTTTGGGTCCCTGGAAATCCAAGCCCGGTAAAACCAATGGCATTACCTCCCGCTCCTGCAGAGAAAGACTCCGGGTCAAATCCATCCCATGGGGAATATAATATAATGTTGTTGGCTGCCACTGAAAGTCGCAAAGAGTTGAACGGGGTCTTATCCAAAACCTTATCACTAAAATTATAGGCTAGAGAAACACTTCTTAGTTTAATATAGCTGGCATCGTACACAAAATTTTCACTTACCCCTCTATAGGTATTTCTCCAGAATCCTGCTCCATAATTGTTCCCATCAGGACCAACCCCCTGTCCTAACCACACTTCTTTTGTATTTGGGGATCCATCTGCCAAGACCCCATCAAATACCCGAAAATCATTTCTTGCTAAAGTATATTCATTTTTACCAAAGGCCGACAGGAAATTATCAAACTGGTTATACTGCTCTAGCCCTGCTCTGAAATCAACCAAGACACTTAGGTCAAAATTCTTATAACTCAACACATTTCTCAGTCCCCCGATCCATTTTGGAACGGCATTCCCAAGTATCAACTGATCACTGTTTCTAGCTGGAAATCCATTAGCTCCAATTACAACGGGAAGGTCTTTCTCCACGTATTTACTATTTGGATCAGCTCCGAAACGTTCATAACTGGTACCATAGAGATTACCATAAGCCTCACCTTCTATTAATTTCATGGTTACCCTACTTCCGGCATATCCAAACTGACTCCCTACAACAATCTCATCTATCCCCTCTCTAATCGATTTAACCTTATTATCATTTATAGAGAGATTTGCCGTCATTTTCCAAGTAAGATCATTGTTTTTTATGATATCACCTCCAAGTACGATTTCCACACCTTGGTTCTCTATTTCTCCTGCATTAGTTATATACGAAGAGAAACCGGTGGCATCCGTAATCGGCACAGGGATAATCTGATCTTCTGCGTTGGATTTATAATAGGTAACATCCAAATTTAAACGATTCTCAAAGAAGGCCAATTGAGTACCAAATTCTATAGAAGTGGTCAATTCTGGCTTCAAGGCTGGATCGCCAAAGGTGCTATTCCTACTAAATCCAACTTGTCCATTCAACGGATACACACTTGGAGATACAAAGGTAGCCCCTAACACGTGCGGATTAGTGTCCTTACCCACTTGCGCCCATGACGCTCTTAACTTCCCAAATGTAAACCACTCTGGCATGGCTAAGTGCTCACTAAACACATACCCTACGTTAAAAGAAGGATAGAAGAAAGAATTATTATCTTTTGGAAGCGTGGACGAGAAATCGTTCCTTCCCGTAATGTTTAGGTATAGGTAATCTTTGTAATTCACCATTAAGTCTCCGTAAAACCCTACCAACCTTCTAATACTTTTTCCTTGACTAGCAAAAACCTGTCTGGTATTGTTTACATTAAAAAACTCTGGAATTACAAAATCTTCCCCTCTAAGCTGAACACGATCGTATTTTCTTTCAAAAATATCGTTCCCCAACCTAAGGTTAGTACTCCAATCCTCATTGAATGTTTTATTTAGGGTAATGTAAAAGTTAGAGGTTATATCCCTACTATTTATCCTAGTTTCCTCTAAATACCCAGTAGAACTCAGTGGCTGCTCCCCATCTATACCTTTTGGTCCCGGAGTTTTTTCCGTTCTAGCATCGCTATAAAAATCGGTCCCCACTCTATACGAAAGACTTAGCCAATCTGTTGGGCTGTAGTTTAAATTTAGATTCCCAATAAGTCGATTCACATTATCCTTATAGGTGCTAAACCGGGCATCATATATTGGATTGGTATTACCATAGGTCTTCATGGTTCCGTCCGGATTAATATAATCTCGCACATCCTGGGTTTCTGCCCAATACATCATTCGCTCCATATAGCGATCATGAGGCACTCTATTACCACCGGAGTTGGAGTAATTTACAGATCCGCTAAAATTGAATTTCTCACTCATTGTAACGCTACCTGATAGCTTAGCGGTGGTTCTACCCCAATCACTGAATGGAATAATCCCTTTCTGCTCAAAATTCCCAAAGGAGCCATAAAAAGTAGCTTTTTCGCCTCCTCCTGATATACTTAAACTATTATCTGTTTGCACCCCTGTATCAAAGGCTCGGTTCCAGTTATCCTGATACTTATGACCTTCCACAGTTTTCGCTACCTCAGAAATTGGAGCACCCCAGCTAGGCCAGAAGCTATCGGGACTGTACTCACCACTAAAACCCTGCCCATATTGATCTTGGAGTTTTGGCAAACGATTTAACTCTTCAAAACCAAGAGAAGAATTAAAACTTACACTTACTTGCCCCGCTTTCCCTTTTTTGGTGGTGATAATTACTGCTCCGTTGGCAGCGCGAACACCATAAAGAGCAGTCGCGGCAGCACCTTTTAAGATAGACATAGATTCTACATCTGCAGGGTTGATATCGGCAGCCCTATTCGTTAATCCACGAGGAGTTCCACCGGATTCTACCGTGGAGTTATCAATGGGCACCCCATCCACAACAAAAAGCGGCTGATTATCGGCTTGGGGGTCCAAGGAGTTAATACCCCTAATAATAATACGTGCACTCTGACCCGGAGCCCCACCAGAATTGGTGATTTGCACCCCCGCAACTTGCCCTTGCAAAGCACTGACCAAATTGGTTTGCTTGGTTCTGGTTATTGCCTCGGCATCAACACTTTGGGCAGAATACCCCAGCGCTTTCTTCTCCTGCGAGATTCCAAAGGCGGTCACAATAACTTCGCTCAATTGCTCGGAGTCTTCCTCCATGGTCACATTTATGACGTTTGCCAACCCTACGGTAACACTCTGAGTTTTCATCCCTAAATAGGAGAATCTCAATACGTTGCCCGTACTGGCGGCTATGGTATAATTACCATCAAAATCTGTTGTTGTTCCCTTATTTGTTCCTCCAACTACAATGGTCACCCCTGGTAAGGGAGCTCCGGAAACATCGGTAACCAAACCAGATATTTCTTGCCCATATGAATTACAGAAAAACAAAAGAAAAGTACATACAATAAAGGTATTCTTCATGAGTTTTTAATTTAGTTGATTAATCGTGGAAATTAAAAAAATATATCACATAATCAAACAAAATCAGCCTAAAATGTTAAATACCTAACATTTACCTACAACCCACTCCCTTATTATCATAAAACAAACCAATTTACCACGAATAAATCATTTCGTCACTCTTTTTATCGGGTTTACTTCATAGCTTTTTAGAACTTCTTTCCGCTAGCGGCAATTAGAAAAAACTAGGGGCCACCCATCTTACACATAAAGAATGTTAGCTAATTTGGACAGCTTTCAAGAATTGCCATCCATCCAAATAAATTGGTACTGCATA
>NZ_VVIN01000113.1:0-4658 GCF_008711145.1 Arenibacter lacus | reverse complement strand
GGGCGGACCATGTTTTTCGCATCTTTATTGTCCATTTTTAAAATTTGGTCCGTAAATACACCTGTGGCGTTGATGACCACTTTGGCAGGGAGAACGTACTCTTTGTTGGTTTCCTTGTCCATGGCAACTACTCCGTTTACAATACCTTCCCCATCTTTTGTGAGTTGTGTGACCTGAAAATGGTTTAATACGGTAGCACCTTTTTCTATACAGGTCTGGGCAATATTTACAGCTAGTCTGGAGTCGTCAAATTGACCATCGTGATAGAGCACGCCGCCTTTGAGTTTTTCTGGTTTAAGGGTGCCTATTCGGTCTAGGGTCTCCTTTCTATCAATAGGGATAGATTTCCCTAAGCTGAGCCTTCCCGCCAACAGGTCGTACACTTTTAGCCCAAGCGTGTAAAAGATGCCTCCCCACCACTTGTAATTGGGAATAATAAACGATTGGTTTTTTACCAAGTGGGGGGCATTTTGTAGCATCAACCCCCTTTCGTACAAGGCTTCCTTTACCAGGCCTAAATCGCCCTGCGCCAAATAACGAACCCCGCCATGCACTAATTTGGTACTCCTACTGGAAGTTCCTTTGGCATAATCTACCTGTTCCAGTAACAGCGTTCGGTATCCGCGAACGGCACTGTCCAAGGCAACGCCAAGACCCGTGGCTCCTCCGCCGATAATGAGGACATCCCATTTATCCGGGCTGTCTATTTGCTGCAATAATGCTTCTCTATTATATAAATTCACTTTCGATATATTTCAAAACTTTTCAATATTAATTAAAATTCCGATAAACCAAAACAAATTGATCGCTAAAAGAAAAATATCGAAGGTTTTTTCGATGAAATTCATTCCTTTTATGTATAAACCAATTAGGGGGGGGGAATCATATTCCTGATGCTTTGTTGTATTTTTGCCGTCCGAATTCATTTTTAGCTATATTTTGATATCTTCGTAAGGTTTCGTTTAAAGATGGAAGAAACAATTAATAGGAGAGCTTAAAATAATACCCGCGAATAACCTTAAGTCATGAAAAGACACCAAATTATATTGGAGAAATTAGCAAAGGAAAAGTATGTAGAGGTGTTGGACCTATGTAAAGTTCTAGGTGTTTCGGCCGTAACCATCAGAAAGGATTTAAAATTCCTAGAGGAAAAGGGGTTATTGTTCCGCACCCATGGTGGAGCCTCCTTGGAAGATCCTTATATCAATGATCGGCATGTTACCGAGAAGGAAAAAATATCGGTAGAGGAAAAAAAAGGGATTGCCCAAGCCGCTGCTTCCCTTATCGTGGAAAACGATTCTATTTTAATTGGGTCTGGGACTACCGTACAGGCATTGGCCAAGTTTTGTAAACCCATTGGGAAGTTAATGGTTATTACCTCTTCCTTGCATGTAGTGCTCGAACTCATAAAATTTAAGGATGTGGACGTGCTGCAACTCGGAGGCTATGTAAGGCATAGCTCTGCTTCGGTAGTGGGTAGCTACGCATTACATATCTTGGAAAACGTATCCTGTAGTAAGTTTTTTTTAGGAGTAGATGGGATCGATTTGGACTATGGGCTTACCACAACTAATTTAGAGGAGGCCCAATTGAACAGGAAGATGTTGTCTTCTGCACAAAAGACGATTGTCTTGGCCGATTCTTCAAAATTTGGAAAGAAGAGTTTTGCCAAAATTTGTAATATAGATCAAATAGATCAGATAATTACGGACAAGGGAGTTTCTACCAACGTGGTAGATAAACTGGAAGACATGGGCATTGTGGTGACTATCGTCTAAGACCTTATGGTGGGTATCTTGGCTGTGGGGCCGGTAACAATCAGTGGATTAACTAGTTCTAAGTGCCAAGGACCGCGATGGGCAGATAACTATAAAAATTACTACTTCCTTCTTAGTTTATCCCCTTATTAGTCCTAACTTTGTCGCCGAAATGGGGTGCTTGCTGTTTACAGTAGGCTGAGATGATACCCAAGAGCGTGTATGCGCTGTACCTGATCCGGATAATGCCGGCGTAGGGATCTCAACCTATGGATATTTATCCATAACTTCTCCTGGTTCATCGTCCCCTTTCATTGCTTAAAACGAGATTGATGAACGTAGACTTTTTAATGAATCTTACTCTATTGGAGGCCTTGGGCACCGGCTTTGGAATTACCCAGGTGCTGTTGGCCAGGAATAATAATGTGAATAACTACCTCTTTGGCATGGTATCCATTTTGCTAGGGATATACGTGCTTTATCACTCCAAATTGTATGCAGATATCCTGCTGAGCATGTATTATTTTGTGATGAGCATCTACGGTTGGGTGTATTGGAAGTTTGGAAAGCAGAAAGAAGCGGCTCCTATTTCGGCATCCACCATACAAGAACATCTAAAGGCACTGGGAATTGTCCTAGCTTGTTTTCTTCTAATGGCCTATTGGCTTAAGTACCATACCAATTCCGATGTTCCCATCTGGGACGCTGTAGTGGTAGCCTTCGCTTGGGCCGGGATGTGGCTAATGGCACGAAGAAAGCTCGAAAATTGGATTTACCTTAATATTAGTAATATAATCTCCATACCCCTGCTTTTTTATAAGGGGTTGTATATCTATGCGGGGCTAACCATCTTTTTATTCATGGTGGGTACTTCCGGATATTTGAAATGGCGCACAATTGTAAAGAATGAGAGAAAGGATCAATATCACCCAGCTAAGGAAGCAGTGCTTTAATGCCCATCAATTCCCAAAGGAGGTCTTAGATTTTATCGAAAGAGAGAATCTATGGAATATTTGGGTGCCAAAACAGTACGGTGGCCTGGAGATGTCCCTGGTAGAGGGATTAAAAACATTAAGGCTGCTGGCAGAGATCGATGGCAGTTTGGGGTGGACGGTAACCCTATGTAGTGGGGCTAACTTTTTTATTGGAAATCTTCCGCCAAAAGTGGCAAATGAAATCTTTGGCGGCCAGGCATCCCAAGTTTGTTTTGGAGGTAGTGGCGGGGTGTATGGAACAGCCGAAAAGCAGGGTGATTTCTATAAGATTTCGGGGAATTGGCATTACGCTACAGGAGCGGTCTACCTCACCCATTTTACCCTGAATGCCAAGATTATAGCGCATGGGAAAGAATTGCAGAATGACGATGGCTCCCCAATGGTCCGTTCCTTTTTGCTTCCCAGAAATAAGGTGAAACTTATTAAAAACTGGAATACCATGGGACTAAAGGCTTCGGTGACACATTCCTTTGAAGTGAAGGAGGTTCTGGTAGATCAAAAATATAGTTTTTGGTACAATCAAGTGCAGCTAGATTATCCCATATTTAAAATCCCTTTTACCGCATTGGCCGATCTAACACTTTTGGCTAATTATATAGGGATGGCAGCCCACTTTTTGGAGGAAGCCAAAGCAATACGGCCCCAAAAAGAGTGGGGTGCATTAGAGGAGGCCATAGAGCAGGCCGATGAAAAAATGTTCCAATCAGCCCAAGAGATAACAACTGCGATTGTAGATCAAATAATTTGCACAGATACCAGCCTTCAAGAAATTCACACCCAAGCGGTAGAGTCGGTACAGCTAATTACCAAAGCTATATTTAGAACCTATCCCTTTCTTGGGATTGCTGCAAGTAGGGAAAGTCATCCCATTAATCAAGTATTCCGCGATTATTTTACAGCCACACAGCATCATATATTTACTAAGGATAGGTGTGCCAAAGATGGGCTAGCAGCGTCGTAGTCTTATAGCCGCTGGTTTCCAATGTTTCCTGGGAACAGAGGTGCCCTATTTTTATGGGATTATCCAGATTGGGTAGTTTATTGGTAATTATAGAATTCTTTCGTAGGACCAGGTTTTTCTTGAAGGGTTGATAGATAATGTTTTAGGGGGTTGGGAGATGGATTCGCCTAGTTTTTAAGAAAACTATAACTACTTATTTTTCCACTTCAGGACTTATAATTTTATCTTGAGGTAAAAGTAAAATATAATGGAATTAAAAGGTAAAATAGCCTATATAACGGGCGGATCAAAAGGTATTGGGTACGGAGTGGCCCAAAAATTGTTACAAGCGGGAATGAAAGTTGCCGTGAGTGGTAGAAATTTAGAAACGGTAACCCAAGCAGCCAAGAGTTTAGGAGCAGAGGATAATGTACTTGCCTTGGCGTCCGATGTCACTAAATTGAAGGATGAGGAAAAGGCAGTGGCACAGATTGTTGATAAATGGGGAGGCGTAGACGTGGTACTCGCCAATGCGGGAGTAGGACATTTTGCGCCTATAGACCAAATGTCAGACGATCATTGGCACCAGATGATAGATACTAACCTAACGGGTGCCTTCCATACATTAAAAGCGTCTGTAGATGCATTAAAAAAGAGTAAGGGATACTATATCACCCTGGCCAGTTTGGCAGGGACCAACTTTTTTGCCCAAGGAGCTGGCTATAACGCCAGTAAATTTGGCGTTGTAGGTTTTACTCAAGCTGCAATGTTAGACCTAAGGGAATACGACATTAAGGTGTCTACCATTATGCCAGGTTCCGTAGCTACCCATTTTAACAATAATGAACCCTCTGATAAGGATGCATGGAAAATTCAACCAGAAGATATCGGGGATCTGGTATTGGATTTACTGCGGATGAACCCCAGAACCTTACCTAGTAAAATTGAGGTAAGACCCACAAGACC
>NZ_VVIN01000112.1:0-4751 GCF_008711145.1 Arenibacter lacus | reverse complement strand
AATGATGCTTAAGGTCCTCAATCGAATGATTGCTAACAAAAGGATTTTCCAGTACCTGCCAAGTATCGTCCCACCCTCTTTGAAAATCGTTAAAGAAAGTTGGCACAAATACTAGAATTGTTGTTACTACGAGTAGTAGAGGGATGTATTTAAAATAATTGCTCATAGTGTATTATTTTTTTTGATCCCCTATTAATGCCATAACAAAACTTGACACCATGGTTTGCACACCGAGACTAATTAGGAACACTGCTGGAATTACTTTTCTCATAAATAAAGATGGGTTTAACTCTGAGTACCCTGTATCGCTCCATGCACTTATATTGAAATAGCTCCATAAAACACCTATTAATAGCAGGAGCACTCCTGCTATTAATCCTGTTTCTAAATTAAAATTTAACCTTTGATTTTGCTTTTTATATAGGATATGTTGCTGCTTATAACGCTTTACAATGACATACATAAAAAATAATTGGGTGGCTAATAAAGCTGCTACCATAGCATATAATAGCGTATGTACATCTATATGTACATCTAACTGTATATTAGAAATTCTTAAAGGCTCAATTGTTAGAAGGCTTCCAAAAATTAAGCTCACTATTAACAATAAACTTCCTGGGTATAATAAAAACCATTTGGGAGCGTAGGTGATTAGAAACCTTAAATGGCGCCAGCCGTCTTGCCATGTGTTAAGATGTGGTGGTCTGTTTCTACCATCTTTAGATAAGGTTGTGGGTACTTCTGTAATTTTCATTCCCATTAGGGTTGCTTTTACAACCATTTCTGAGGCAAACTCCATTCCTGTAGATTTCAACTCCATTTTGATATAAGCCTCTTTAGAAAAACCTCTAAGACCACAATGAAAATCTTTAATGGGGCTTTTAAAAAATAGGCCACCTATAAAGCTTAAAACAGGGTTTCCCAAATATCTATGTAAAAAAGGCATCGCTCCTTTTTCAATACCGCCCTTAAAACGATTGCCCATTACTAAATCGCATCCCTTAGCAAGTTCATCTACAAAATAGGTAAGGGTAGAAAAATCATAGCTATCATCAGCATCACCCATAACGATATAAGTGCCATTTGCTGCGTTGATACCGCCTTGTAGGGCTGAACCGTAACCTTTTGAAACTACATTAACCACACGAGCACCATTTTTTTGTGCTATCCCTATAGAACCATCGGTACTACCATTATCTGCAATAATAATTTCGCCAGAGATCTTATTGTTAGTTAAATAGGAGTTTGCCTTTTTAATACAGGTTTCAAGTGTTTCTGCTTCATTTAGGCAAGGCATAACAATAGATAAATAAGGGTTAATCATTGGTTATGATTTTATATACGTTAAACGATCCATTTGAAAACACCTTTTTGAATTGGTCAGAAAGCCTATGAGATTCATGCTCCATAGGAATTTGAAAAAAGTTGCCAACAGATTTATTTTCCACATAGTAATTTGATTTTTCTAAGATTTCTGTTGTAGAATTGAACAATGCTAGTGAAAGCCTGTTTGTATATAGGTGCATGACTCTAGGTCTAAAAAATCCAATAATATCTTGTTCTTGAGTATTTTCTATTATGTATTCAAACAATTCCTTGCTTTCAGGTGACTCAGGACCAAATACCATTTGTGATGGACTTTTCACGGCCTTAAAAGTTGCCTTATAAGTTTTTATAAGATTGGTGCTTAAACACACACATAGTACAAATAGTGAAAAATATTTTACGAAGACATTTTCTTTGCTCAGCTTAAATAAATACTGTAAGCCCTGAATTAAAAAATAAAGTATAAATGGGTAAATAGAATACAAGTAGCGTAGCTCTCTAAATGGCCAAATTGTAAACAAAATAATTAAGAACCCCAGGTAGGTTAGTAATACAACATCTTTTTTTATTCTGTATCCCATACCCACAAATGCTATTAGTAAGGTAAGATGCAAAAAGTATGGTATAGCTAGATTACCAAACAAAGGGTCCTTGAACCATTTATAATACACCTCTAGATTACGCAGGGAAGTATCCCAACTAATAAGGTTATTATAGCTAAAATGTGACGTGAATCCCGATGGGAGCAATAATTTTAAAAAATAATATGAAAACAAAGCCGTTAAGTAGGGAGCCAAAAATATTAAGTGCTTAGCGGCTAATACCGGTTGCTCTTTTCTATTTATTAACAAGTAATGGATCTGTCCTATGAATAATGCTAAAAAAAGGCCAATGCCTTCCGATCTTATGCTAAAGCAGAAGAATAGCATAAACCCAACACCCACAGATCGTATCCATGAATTGCTGTAATGGTTGCGTAATAATTTAAGAATAAGAAATAAACTTATAAAGGAAAATAACAAGAAAGGGATTTCAGAAAGCACACTATTTATTGCCGTAATATAGGATATATTAAAGCCTATAATTGCAAAAAAGAACAAACCATTAGTTTGTTTGAATGCACCACCGCTTCTAAATGTTAGAAACATCATGAGCAAAGCACAAATCAGAAAAATGGCTTCTAGGAGTCTAAATACTGTATAGTCAACATCGTAAATGGCATAGATTGGTGCTAGTAGTATTGGAAAGCCCCAAGGATAAAGGGTGGGACTAAACGTATGCACTGACGAATTCTCTACGATATATTTATTAGCCATGGCTAATTGATGGCTTGTACCTTCATTAATGCTTTTCGCCTGATGTATGTATAATGAAAAATCACCTCCCCAATTGTGCCCTTTTTCACTATTTAAAATGCAAAGAACAGTGCAAGATAAAACTATAAGTCCTATCATAAGTATTGGAAATGTTGCTGATATAAGTTTCAAAATTAATGTTTACTTCCTATTATGAGGGGATGGTTAATTATTAATAAATATGTTACTATTACTTATAGTTCAACTTTGGTTTGCATATCCAATACGTATATTTAGAATGTTGATTATTTTAAATGCTTGTAATCGAATTGATGTTTTGTAATAAAAAACGCTTAGGTCTTGGCAATTTCCCATGAAAATGTTGAATCCAAGTTAAATATTAAAAATGAGGTATTGACTACACAAAAGTGTAGTTTTGGTTTGTAATGTTGTTTGTGTAAAAGTTTATGGGTAAAATTTATGTCTTGCGTGTGGCTGGCATGCACTTGTAAATCAATTTGTTGCGAGGTTAAGTGTATGTTGTGATATGGTTCCTTCTTAACTTATAGTGCAACTTTGGTTTGCATATCCATATAGCTTATATTTGAAATCGACCCCTATAAATAACCACCAATACTTTAACGTGATGAAAAGTTTTACTGACCCCCCAGTATTTGAGAAATTTACTCAGACTAATTATTTAGAAGTAATAAAGGTGATGGCAAGAACCTCAACCGATAGCTTTTATGTTGTTGATTACCAGAAAAGAAGGTTCGATTATGTTTCGGATAACCCAATGTTTCTCTATGGTTTTAACGCTCAAGAGGTAATGGGATTGGAATTTGATTTCTTTTTCAAGTATCTGAGTCAGTCTGATGTAGAATCAATGCAAAGACTAAATGCAATAATGTTTGAGTATTTTCATAAAATACCAAAACAGAATAAAAAACAATATACCATATCCGCCGATTTATATATAAAATGCAATCAGGGTAATCGTATTTTAATTCACCTGAAATTAACTCCGTTGATTATATCTGAATCCGGTGATATTTGCAAAGCAGTTTGTGCAATATCTCCTTCTAATGAAAATAACTCAGGAAATATTAAAATATACAAAGATGGTGATAATTTAGTTTCAGTATTTGATTTTAGAAGGAATGAGTGGATGAATCACGAGAAAATAGAATTAACTTTCAGAGAAAGGGAGATTCTTCTATATTCTATAAGGGGATTTTCTATAAAGGAGATAGCTGATACAATTTTCCTTTCAGTGGAGACAGTGAAATATCATCGCAAAAAGTTGTTTGAAAAATTGGAGGTTAAAAATATTGCAGAAGCTATAGCCTTAACTAATATTAATAAGCTTATATGTTAATTTTATTGATGTATTAACAATACCACTGGGCAAATCTGAGATCAATAGCGCTTAATCATCTTTTTAGTTTAATGGGTAATTGATCTAGACGCTTAAAGGTGAGATAGGATTCTGCGTAAGGTGTTTCCTTTTTGCCTTTTCCCTGTGGCAGTCGGGCCAACCTTCCGAGCCTATATCTTTCCCTACCCACGTTTTCGCCCATCCCTAGGATGATGGTTCCGTCTGCCTTATTTCCCGACCGCCTCGGGACCGCACCAAAGCACAAGGGGTGGAAAACCCCTTGCCCTTTTTATCCCTTGCTATGAAATCGACCTATTTCACCATTTCACACCATTTTTTCGAATAAAATATAAGACCATGTTAAACCAGGACTGGTCTTATATGGTCTCATATGGCTTTATATGGTTTTGAGGTTTAAATTACTGTAAATAAGTCTTTTAGGATAGTTTTCGATGTATTATATTTATATAGAAATATCCGTTTTTAACGGATAGCAAGTTATGTTTTGCGCAACGCAAAACTCCTACTTCTAGCGAAGTGAAAAGCTGCCCTCGGCAGTAAAAAACAACAAAAATATCATGATCGCACGACTCCTATATCGTAACAAAGTTCAAGGCGTTCTGAAATACGTCCTTGGGAAACCAGAATCGACCATCCTCGGCTTCCACAATACCTATTCCGATACGGATACCAACCTTAAGGTCTTCGAGCAGGTGCTCGTCTTTTTGGGCTTCCGCCATGCCTCCGAAAAA
>NZ_VVIN01000111.1:0-5026 GCF_008711145.1 Arenibacter lacus | reverse complement strand
GCTCGAACCAGGGACCCCTTGATTATGAGTCAAGTGCTCTAACCAGCTGAGCTATAGGACCATTTCCTTTCTTGATTCTTACTATTGGGAGGCTGATCTCCCAACAAATCCAATAAGGAACCGCAAAAATTGCGGGCCTGCCAAACGCAAGCGGGTGCAATATTACTATTTATTTTTCTAGACTGCAACAAAAACTTAAGTGACTATTGTTTTTTTCTGTTCCCGGAACCCAAAAAATCACTCCATCCCCCACTTATCTATCGGGGGAGTGGCATCTTGACACAATTCTATAAGCACCCCATTGGTACTCTTGGGATGCAGGAAAACCACTAATTTATTATCGGCTCCTTTTTTGGGCTTTTCGTTCAATACCGTAAATCCCTCCTTGGTGAGTCGCGCTATTTCCGCTTCCAAATCGTCCACCGCAATAGCTACATGGTGGATGCCCTCTCCTTTTTTTTCCAAAAACTTGGCTATGGGACTCTCCGGACTGGTGGGTTCCAGCAATTCTATCTTGTTGGGGCCCGCCGCAAAGAATGAGGTTCTTACCCCTTCCGAGGCCACGTCTTCTATCTTGTAATGGGATACGCCCAACAGTTTTTCAAACAGCAAATTGGAGGCTTCCAGATCGTGAACGGCAATTCCGAGGTGTTCTATTTTTTTCATTCTTCTATAAATTTAGCCAATAAAAACAATTTCACCTATCCCAATTGCCTATCCTAGCACAATGGTAGTTGCTTCCTTCTATCAAAAATACAACTTTTAAACCTAATATATCCCATTTTCCTAGGGGAGTTGCAAGGCTAGCCTTTGCCACAATTCCTTCTTATTTAATAAAAATGCTACAGGGAATAAGCGCCTAAGCCCTTTATTACATAGACAACTTTCAAAACCAGGCTCCATTTTTAGTGGTTTGCCCATAAACCAAATGATCCTGAATTTGAGGGAAACCACTTTCCCGTCCTTTAACTGCCGCTTTCCAAACCCTGCTCAACATCGGCTTATCCCAATAAAGTGATAGAATCTATTCATTTATATCGTATTTTTGCGGTATGGAAACACAAAGACAAAAGAAAATAGGCGGCGTTATTCAAAAAGATATCGCCGATATTCTACAGCGTGCCGCGACTGATGGAGGCTTAAGGGGAACGCTTATATCCGTATCCAAAGTTACCGTCACCACAGACCTATCTATTGCCAAGGTATATCTCAGTATTTTTCCGGCCGATAAAGGCAAGGAAATGATGGAGGGAATTAAATCCAATGAGCCCATTATAAAACACGAATTAGCACAACGTACCAGACACCAATTAAGACGTGTGCCCGAATTGTTATTCTTTTTGGACGATTCGCTGGAGTATATAGATGGTATTGAAAAATCCCTTAAGGGAGAGGAGAATCCGGTTAAGAACCCCGATTTATTGGAAAAAAGGAAAAAGTCTTAAGATTGAATTTCCCCTTTTACATCGCTAAGCGGTACCTGCGCTCCAAGAGTAGCCAAAATGCGGTGAATATTATCAATTTTATTACCTTTTTGGTAATCGTTATCGGATCGGCAGCTCTTTTTATTGTTCTTTCGGGTTTTGCCGGACTAAAAACTTTTAGCCTGTCCTATACCAATATGGTAGATCCAGACCTAAAAGCCCTACCCGTCAGCGGTAAGTTTTTCAATATTACGGAGGAACAGAACAAGGCCCTCCAAGGGCTCCCTGGAGTTATTGCCTATTCCAAGGAATTGGAAGAGAAAGTCTACCTTACCCACGATCATAAATCGCACATTGCCTATATTAAGGGAATAGATTCTGTGTACTTAAAAACCACCCCTATTGATAGTAGTGCTTATTTTTATGGGGATTGGGAAATCAATGCTCTACAAGGGGTCGCCGGCCAGGGCATTGCAAACCTATTGGGGTTAAGCATCAATAATTTTAGAAGTCCGTTACTCATACGGGTCCCCAAACCTGGTGGGGGATTATTGGGACAGCGGCAACTAAAGGATTCTTACAACGAAGCTTCCTTGGTCATCAGTGGCATCTATCAAATAGAGGAGGAGTTGGATCGTAAATACTTATTTGCCGATCTTCCCTTGGTACAGGCGTTGTTGGAGAAAGACAGCACCCAATTATCGGGCATCAATTTTAAACTGCAACCAAAGGCCAATATTTCAGATCTGAGAAAGGAAATTACAGCTATTTTTTCTGACCAGGTGGTGGTAAAAGATCGAATAGAACTGAACAGCACCTTGCACCGAATGCTGAATACCGAAAACCTAGCCACCTATCTCATTTTCACCCTAGTACTTATCATCGCCCTTTTTAACGTGGTAGGCGCTATTATTATGATGATATTGGACAAACAACAAAACTCCAAAACCCTATATAATCTAGGAACCACCATTAAATCCCTTAGACGTATTTATTTCTTACAGGGCCTGTTGGTTACTGGAATGGGCGGACTAATTGGCGTCTTTCTGGGATCTTTATTGATTGCCTCCCAGATACAATGGGGGTGGCTTAAAATTACCCCTACCCTTGCCTATCCGGTGGAATATAATTTCCTAAATGTATTGGTGGTACTAGCCACCATCTTTGTATTGGGAGTCCTTGCCTCCCTGATTGCCAGTAGCCGTATCAATAAGAAGTTAATTAGACAGTAATCGCTAGATTGAGCGATGTTTAGGGGGTTTCAAACTCGTACTCTCCAAATACATCCAACACCTCATCAAAAGCTGCAAAAACGTCTTCTGAGCGGTCACTGGTCACCATTTTCATCCGGTATTCCTTAAAATTGGGAACTCCCTTAAAGTAATTGGTATAATGTCTTCGGGTTTCAAATACGCCCAACTTTTCGCCTTTCCAGTCAATGGACATTTGCAAATGACGCCTAGCAGCATCTACCCGCTCTACCATGGTGGGAGGTGCGGCGTGGGTTCCCGTTTTAAAAAAGTGTTTCACCTCTTTAAAAAACCAGGGATAACCTATACTTGCACGACCAATCATTGCGCCGTCCAATCCGTATTCGTCCCTCATTTTCATAGCCATTTCTGGCGTATCTACATCTCCGTTTCCAAAAACGGGAATATGCATCCGTTGGTTGTTTTTTACCTCGGCAATAGGTCCCCAATCTGCTTCCCCCTTGTACATTTGTACACGGGTACGCCCGTGAATGGAAATGGCCTTACAACCTACGTCCTGTAGCCTTTCTGCAACCTCAACAATCTTAATAGAATCGTGATCCCAACCCAAACGCGTTTTCACCGTTACCGGTAATTTAGTGTGCTCTACCATTGCCTTGGTTAAAGATACCATAAGGTCTATATCCTTTAAGATACCTGCCCCCGCTCCTTTACAAACCACCTTTTTTACGGGACAGCCAAAATTGATGTCAATAATGTCTGGGCCCGACTTCTCTACGATTTCCACGGATCTTAACATGGAATCTAGGTTGGCGCCAAAAATCTGAATGCCCACCGGACGCTCCTTTTCATAGATATCCAATTTCATGACGCTCTTGGCGGCATCACGGATGAGTCCTTCCGAAGAGATAAACTCCGTGTACACCACATCGGCACCCTGCTCCTTGCAAAGGGCTCGGAAAGGGGGATCGCTAACATCTTCCATTGGCGCTAGCAACAATGGAAAATCCGGTAATTCTATGTCTCCTATTTTCGGCAAAACGGTACGTTTATAAATTTTGGATTGCAAAATTACAGAAAAATTCGCTAATCCTACACTAGGGAACTGAAAATCAGCCGTCAAAAAAAATAAGTGCGACTAGCTTAATGGCTATAAACCAAACCTTAAAAGCTTTAAGGAAGCCTTAACTCTTAGGCCATTTTTAAGAGGTATCTTTGTCGGTTCTATAATTCTGAAGCATACAATTAGACTATGAAAGGGCAAACCAATGTTAGCATAGCACATAAAATAGGGTATAGATTAAGTTTAGAAGTAGTGCTAATCCTCCTAGGCATCCTATTTATTGCTGCCAATTTACGGGCTCCTATCACTTCGGTTGGACCCGTAATCAACGAAATATCGGATGTATTGCATCTTTCACCGGCCTTTGTAGGACTCCTTACGGCCATACCCTTAATCTCCTTTGCCTTGCTATCCGTATTTGCCCCTAGGGTAGCCAGAAAAACCGGATTGGAAAGACTCTTGCTATACTCCATGTTTATCTTGGCCTTGGGATTGTTTGTGCGTTCGGTTGGCAATGTACCCTTCCTCTTTTTAGGCGCTGCCCTTATTGGTGCCGCCATTACCGTGGGGAACGTACTAATGCCCGCCTACATTAAAAAAATGTTTCCCAACAAGGTGGGTATCGTTACTGGGATGTACTTAGTTTCCATGAATCTTACCTCGGCCCTAGCTGCCGGATTTAGTATCCGTATTGGTCAGGCTAGCGGTATGGGATGGCAGGGCTCTATAGGAATATGGGGAGTACTGGCCATTTTAGCCATATTTATTTGGTATCCACAAGTAAAAAACGCTCCAGTAAATAAGGCGCAGCACAAGAGATCTTCTTCCAAAACCCTTTGGAAATCTACCTTGGCGTGGAATGTTGCGATATTTATGGGATTACAGTCGCTCTTGTTCTACTGCTTGGCCGCATGGCTGCCCACGGTATTGCAAAATTGGGGGATGGATGCCGATCGCTCTGGATGGATACTTTCCTTTATACAAATGGCCCAATTGCCCATTATGCTCATTGGTCCTATTCTTGCTGCTAAAATGAAGGATCAGCTCACCTTAGTATGGGTTACCTTTATCCTACTGATGCTAGGTTTGGCAGGAATCATTTTTGGAAAAACCAATTTTATAGTTCCCTCGGTCATTAGCATCGGTATTTCTTTGGGCTTGGCTTTTACCCTTGCCATGATGTTTATGGTACTGCGGACCAAGACCACAACGGAAGCGGCAGACCTATCGGGCATGTCGCAAACGGTAGGCTACATTATTGCCGCCTGTGGCCCGCCCGTATTTGGTGCGCTCTTTAGCCTTACTGGCAATTGGTACGTACCCTTGGC
>NZ_VVIN01000110.1:0-5160 GCF_008711145.1 Arenibacter lacus | reverse complement strand
GGAAACCAGAAAAATATGTCCAATCTGCAACGCTATCGTAAAAGGTAGATCTGATAAGCAATTCTGTTCGGCAAAATGCCGGTCTATTAACCAGTATGAACAGCGTCAAAAAAATGAGACATTTTATTTTAAGGTCGACAGACACCTTAATATTAACCGAAAACTGTTAAAGAAATACAATAGGTCTGGGTACACCACCATTAGGAAATCAGTCCTGATGGAAGAAGGATTTGATCCCACATTTTTCACCCATTATTGGAAAAACCAAAAGGGAGATGTTTACCTCTTTGTTTATGAATACGGTTTCTTAAAAAAAAGGCATAATGGAAAAGATAAATACATTTTGGTAATCTGGCAGGATTATATGGACGCTTCTCAAAAATAAATATGTTTGAAGCATTGAACATAATTAGGTTTACAAACAAATAGCCTTATCTGGAGAACGTGATACCTAGTTTATTTTTCGATTTACTTGTGGTAAATACCTAAAGGAAAATTATTCTCAAAAAAATGTAGTTGATTTACAACACCTCAACAAGACGTGTATCTTACTATATGGATTGACGACAAATTTTCCACAAACTCAACAATAGGTCACAATCTCAAAAAAGCACGCAAAAAGCACGCAACTAAATAAAAAAGGCAGCTACATTTTCATGTAACTGCCTGATTTAGAAGCTCCCCCTCTTGGGCTCGAACCAAGGACCCTCTGATTAACAGTCATATTTTACGGCCTAAACCAACAAATAACACAACTATAACAAAATACACTCAATTACCTATAAATAAAGGGATAGCACCTTTCATTTACTTATTTCTTAGTGGATTGGTATCGGTTAATTTATTAGATTTGTGTTACAATTATGTTACAAAGATGTTACAAAAATCAATTTAGCCATGAAAAAAGCAACTGCATCGGTTTACCTAGATAGTAGGCCAAAGAAGAATGGACAGCACTCTGTTAAAATTAGAATAACCTTTAATGGCATACGAAGGTATTATGCAACGGGAATTGATTTGCTAAAGGACGACTTTGAAACGATAATGTATGGCAAGCGAAGAAATGCAGGGCAAAAAAAAATAAATATCAAAATATCGTACTTCCTACAAAAGGCCCAAACCGTACTAGATAACCTCAGCATTTTTACTTTCGATAATTTTGAAGAAGGATATTTAGAACAGCGCAATGCTTTTGATAGCGTGTCATTTGCATTTGATAAGTACATTGATAGACTAAAAACAGAAAAAAGAGTAGGAACGGCATCAAGTTATAATTGTGCTAAAAATAGCCTAGAATTATTTAAAAAAGGTTTAACCTTTGCCGAAGTTACCCCAACATTTCTAAGAAAATACGAAAATTGGATGCTTGAAAACAAAAAAAGCATTTCCACGGTTGGTATTTATTTAAGAAGTCTAAGGGCCATCTATAATTACCAAGATGTTGATAATAGCCTATACCCATTTGGGCAAGGAAAAAACAAGTACACGATACCGAAGGGTAAAAACGAAAAGAAAGCCTTAACAATGGGGGAAATTGGAAAAATTTACAACTACCAAGCACCCCCAAATAGCACTAAGGAAATGGCCAAAGATTATTGGCTATTCCTGTACCTATGTAACGGCATGAACGTAAAAGACTTTTGTTTGCTAAAATGGAATAATGTTGACGGGGATATTATTAAATACCAAAGGGCAAAAACCAAGAGAAGCAATAGGACTAGTAAGCAAATTACTATTGCCTTAAAGGATGAAGCTAGGGAAATAATTAAGAAGTGGGGCCAACCCTCTATTGATAAAGGTGCTTACATTTTCCCTCACATTAAAAATGGTATGACAGCAGAAAAGCAGCGAGCCACGTACCAACAACTCACCAAAACAATTAACAAGTACATGAAGCAGATAGGTGTAGAGTTAAAGCTCGATAAGAAAGTAACAACGTACCACGCTCGCCATAGTTTTGCAACGGTTTTAAAGCGCTCAGGGGCTCAAACAGAAATGATAAGCGAATTACTTGGGCATAGCTCCGTAAGTGTAACACAAAGCTATTTAGACAGCTTTGAAGATGAACAGATACAACAACAAACGGACGTGCTTACAGACGGGTTCAAACAGGCTAACTAATACGATAAAAGAAAAATGGGAAATAAAAAGACAGTACCCAATTACATAGCCATAATAAACGACATCAAGAACCACGGGAAAGTCCCCGAACCAAACTCACTAGATGCGTTTAACCTCAAGCAAATCGAAGAAGTAAACAATACTATCAAAGATAAGATAGAGAGCCTAGAAAGGTCTTATAGGCCGATAGGTTACAAAGATATTGCAAAATTACCTTATGGCTTTGTAGCACCTGGCGAGCATAATCGCAAAATGGATAAGATAAAAAAACAAATAGATAACTTAAAGCAATATTTACAGGCTGATAGTCTAGCAACCTCAACAAAGGAAGTAGCACAACCAGTTAAAACTTTGACTGAAATTTTGAATGATAATTTATCAAAGCATAACTTTTTTAAACTAGAGAAAGTAAAGAATCTGACCGAGGAAAACCAAGCCCATTTAGTTGAAAAAATAAGCAACAATAGACTACCCTATGCCATTGCAATGCTCGATCATTTGGAGTTTATAGACTACTTATGGAGGAATGAATTTAATTATAACAAAACCACACTTAATAAAGAGATTTCAAAATGGTTTAAAAGCGACAAAGACGGTCGAACCGTAAGAGGTAACATTAACTCTCTTTCGGAAAGTTCAAAAGAAAACACAAGCCGCTATACAGCATACCTACACAAGGAAACGGTCATTAAAGACTACGAACAATTAAAATAGGGAGTACTCACATAGTCTTGCCCCTAAAAGCCCCGCATACCATTGTAGTTCACTTTTAAATAATTACTACAATGGAAACATTAAAGTTTGAAAATCTGCCCAGTGCAGTCGCTGAAATTCTAAAAGGACAAAGCGAATTAAAGGCCTTGTTACTTAACAAGGAAAAACCACAACCCGAAATTGAAGTACCTATACCTATCGATGAGGTTGTACCAATTACAGGGTTGACAAAACCCACCCTTTACGGATACGTACAGCGGAATGAAATACCCTACCATAAAAAAGGGAACCGCTTGTATTTCTTCAAGTCCGAAATTATTGACTGGATTAAAACAGGCAGGCAGAAAACTATAAAAGAGTTACAAGCCGATGCAGATGCTTATTTGTCTAACAATAAAAAAGGGCTGAAATAATGAATACTCACTATAACAGCCCAAATAATAGACAAGGGCAAGATACGACATTCGACACACAATCGACCCTTGTTTATAGGGCGTTTAAAGAATACCCGAAAACCATGTTAATGGTAAGTATTGAAACTGGAATATTAAGGGCCAATATTTGTCGTTACGTTGCTAGGTGGCGCAAATCAAACAGGATAGAGTCAGTTAAAACGGATTACTGCAAGATAACCAAGCACCCAGCAGGCTATTTAAGCACAAACCCCGATTTGTTCCCTAAGTCTAACCAATTAAAATTGTTTTAGGTTATGGAATCAAAAAGATCGAAGCACGAAAACCCAATTAATAAGCTTGTAAGGCTGGCCATGGGCGCAATTAGGAGCCATTACCCGAATGTTCCAAGCCATGCAATACCTAAGCCTAGATACACGGACAAGACGTCTAACGGGCTTACTAGATGCATTGTAGATTACATCAACTTAAACGGATACCAAGCGGAGCGGATTAATTCAACTGGCCGAATATTAGACAGCCGTAAAAAAACCCTTGGCAGTTTTGGAAGTGCCACCCTAGGAGGGGTTAGATGGATTAAAAGCAGTTCACAAAATGGAACTGCGGATATTTCCGCAACTATTAGAGGGCGTTCGGTCAAAATAGAGGTTAAATGCAAGGCTACAGGCGATAATTACCAAAGTCAAGCACAAAAGGACTACCAAGAGAAAATAGAGCAAGCAGGGGGCATTTACCTCATTGCTAGAGATTTTTGGGATTTCTTTACATGGTATCATAAATTCACTAAGTCATGAGCAAGGAAGAACGATATTTTAACTTTCCTATTCAGCTACTTGAAGGATTTATGCAGGATAGCCATACTGTATTAAACAATATTTTTGATTACGCCATTTATACCCATACTCTACGGTATACCCATGACAATGAAATTAATGTACAAGTAAGTTCTGCCTGTAAGTTTTTTGGTGTAACAGCAGGCAATGCTATTAAGTCCTATCACAATGGGGAAATGCTATACAGCAGTATTGAACCAAACTCCCCAATGGTAGGAATTAACAAGGACATGTTTTTTGACTATTATAAAGACGATAAAAACGAGTTCCACAAAGTATGCCTATTGGGTTTTTTGGCATTACGGAGCATAATACAGGATAAAAGATACATAAAGATAACTAATAACTATCTATGGGCGAGAATGGACGGCAAAGCAAAATCAATAAAATCCATTGATGAGCTATCAGCAGAGATACGAAAGTATGCCAATAATTACCAAACAAGAAAAATTAAAGAAGCACTAAGCAATGACTGGTATTTGCGGACCTACTCCTATTACACAAGAGGTTTTTACGTAAGCTTTAAGCTATCTATGGAAGAACTGGTATTAATAGCAGAAACCAATAGAGCATCATACAAGAACAAGAAACGAAAACAAGAAGAAAAAGAAGCACGGGAAAAGGCTATCAAACAACTATCGGCACCCCCCTAGGGTACCCCCTTACCTACCCCCTTGGGGAGGGGCATACCTACCCCCTTGCCTACCCCCTAGGGCACCCCCTCCCGATGGGGGGCCTTAACGCAACCTATAATAAAGGGGTTTACAAATTGTCTACAGTACCATTGTATTAATTTAAAGATGATGACAACCTATAAAAAGATACTTTAGAAAGATATTATAAAAAGAAACATCAACAATCGACGTAGAAGGTGTATTAACGTCGACACCTAACAACATAAACCTTACTGTTAACCTCTAAGAAGGTCGACAACAGCCATAAGATAAACCTATCACTTCATCATGACTTGATAGGTTTTTTCTATTCAGGTTATAGCCTTAAAAAGGTATTATGTTACAATTATGTTACAAGAGGAAATAAAAAAAGGGCTACATTTCTGTAACCCTTTGATTATCAAA